>CAJLFL010000268.1 GCA_905205855.1 uncultured Eubacteriales bacterium
TAGTTAATACTACCTCTTAGCAGATTAACCCTTTCAACAAGCATTCTTATTCCACCAATACGAATGTCGGCGGCTTTGTTCCTGCCTGCGTTGCATAATAAATTTTAAGTCTTTTTCCCTTATCGGACGGCGGCTGAACCATAGCTATTGCTTCATTTATAACATCATTAAGCACGCCGGTAGAGATTCTTTTGCTGTTTTCGGCAAGAGTTGATTTAATCATATCAAACAAAGAATCTACACGCAGTCCGGTCACAGCGGATATATATACCGACGGCGCATACATCATAAAGTTAAAGCCCTCTTTAACCTTATTTTTAAAATTCTTCATTGTATTTGTTTCTTTTTCTATCAAATCCCACTTATTGACTACAATTACGCTTGCCTTTCCGCTTTCGTGAACATAACCGGCTATTTTTGTATCCTGCTCGGTTATTCCCTCCTGCGCATCAATCATAATAAGGCATACGTCCGCTCTGTCAACCGCTCCGAGAGCGCGCGCCACACTGTAGCGCTCCACGTTTTCATTTATTTTACCGCGTTTGCGCATACCGGCAGTATCAATAAACACATATTTCTGACCGTCAAGCTCATATGCGCTGTCTATTGCATCTCTTGTTGTACCTGCAATATCGCTGACTATTACGCGGTTTTCTCCCAAAATTCTGTTTATAAGCGACGACTTGCCGGCATTCGGTTTTCCGACAACGGCAACCTTGATAATGTTTTCTTCTTCAGCAGTGCCGCTCTCATCCGGGAAATATGATACAATCTCATCAAGCAAATCACCTACGCCAAGACCATGTATAGATGACACAGGCTTAGGCTCGCCTATTCCGAGATTGTAAAACTCATACATTTCTATCGGCGGATTTCCGGGATTGTCAATCTTGTTGCAAACCAAAATAACCGGTCTGCCGCACTTTTGCAGCATTGCTGCAACCTCTTTATCTGCCGCAGTCATTCCGTCACGGACATTTACCATAAAAAGTATAACGTCTGCCATATCTATTGCCATTCCTGCCTGTTCCCGCATCTGCGACAGAATTATGTCATTCGCTGCCGGTTCAATTCCCCCGGTATCTATAAGAGTAAATTCATGCCCGCACCATTCCGCATCTGCGTAGATGCGGTCACGTGTAATTCCGGGCGTATCCTCTACAATAGAAATACGCTTTCCGGCTATTTTATTAAATAATGTGGACTTTCCGACATTCGGACGCCCTACAACTGCAACTATCGGTTTCATATAAAATCCTCCTAATTCAAAAGTGCATCAAGTAATTCAAAGCCATCATTAGCAACAGGTATAACATTAACATCCAAAGCCTTTTCAACATCTGTAACCGTAGCATCATCTAAAAATATCGGTTCGTCATGTCTGAGCATTGCCGAGGAAATAAGCAGGTCGCTGCCCGGAGATATACCATTAAGGCTGTTTATTAAATCTCTCCCTGTTATCAGTCCTGTCACCGTTATACTTTCTCCAAAAAAGTGATTTTTTATCGGAACAACACGGACATCACCGTCAACCATATCCATAAGCTTTTTTATCAGATCATATGCACTGACGCCTGTTGCAATGGTTTTTTCTTTTTTTATTTTCGGCTTTCCACCATGAAGCTTAATTGCCTCGCAAAATTCATATTCAAGGGATGAACAAAGTCCTACGCCGTTTTCTATCTGCGGAAAGCCCTCATAATCATCATAGCTTGGGAACGGCATATCCGCCATTATATAAAATTCATCACCAAGATAAACAAGGCGCGTTCCCCATCTTTCAATGAATCTTTTTTGCCATTTCTCTGTCTGATATATTACTTCTCTTGCTGTTTCGGCATTAAACGGAGTCAGTCTATCAAGACCTTCGCGATATGCCGAAAGCCCGACCGGCACTATGGAAATACTCTCCATGCTGTAACCGAGTTCTCCCAAATCATTTAAGGTTCTGTCAAGTTCTGCCTTATCATTATATCCGGGACAAAGCACAATCTGCGCGTTCATATTAAGTCCGCCGTCTGCAAACAGTTTCAGATATTTTAACACCTCTCCGGCACGTTTATTATGCAGCATTTTTTTACGCAGCTCCGGATTTGTTGTATGAACGGAAATATTAACGCGCGGCAAGTTATATCTTATAATATGCTCAGCATCTTCATCCGACATATTGGTAAGCGTAACATAGTTTCCCTGTAAAAATGACAGCCTGTAATCATCATCTTTAAAATAACAGGTTTCTCTCATCCCCTTTGGGAGCTGATCTATAAAGCAAAACACGCATTTATTCCGGCACGAACGAGGCTTGTCAATAAGCAAAGTATCAAAGCTTATTCCAAGCGGCATATAGTCCTCATTATCTATATTAACAACTCTGTCAGAAAGCTTTATTTCAATTTCCTCACCGCTTGACGC
>CAJLFL010000269.1 GCA_905205855.1 uncultured Eubacteriales bacterium
CGGACAGGAGTACAGCTTTGAGGAAAAGAAAAACGAGGTTATGGCACAGCTGTATCTTGATGACGATCAAATCAATGTATCAGATATAAAAATCGGAGATGTTATATCCGTTGCAGCATCAGATGTCGCGGCTAAAGGCGTTCGGCTTATGCGCGGTTATGCTTGCAGCAAAAGCATAACCGGAAGTGTTATATCCGCAGACGAGGACAAAATCACGGTTGAGGATACAACTGCTGAATTTGAAAAAGGTTATGTTGAGCCAAAGCTGACCGGGTACGGTACTTTCAAATTTGCCTTTAACGGTAAAATCGTTGCGGCGGATATGGAGAACTATGTGGTTTACGGATATTTATACAAGATTAAAACAACCGGAATAGACGGAACTGTCGCAAAGATATTTACCGACAAGGGACGCTGGGTTGAACTTGATCTTGCAGACAGAGTTACATATAACGGAGAACGCAAAAACGCAAGAGATGTAATGACTGCAACAGAGCTTAACGGAACTAATGGTTTTATACCTCAGCTTATAAGCTATCGCATAAACGATAAAGGAAAGCTAAACCTTTTGAAGACTGCAAAGGAATATAAGCGCTGGTCTGATGCAGACGATAAGGCAATAGATGACGGAGAATTCAGGCTATCATTGAAAAAGGCGGCATCTATGTTCCGCTCAACTTTAAATTCGTTTGACATGGAGGTAACGCTTACATCAAATTCATATGTCTTTGTTGTTCCCGGTAATTATGGTGACAATAACATAGACATGGATAAGGTTAAGCTTAAAACGTACACTTCATTTACGGCAGATAAGCAGTACAAAAATCTGTACTTTTATGATATAACCAGAAACGGTACGGCACAGGCAGTTGTTGTTTATGATGAACTTAACAGAATGAGCAACGATACAGTTATATGCCCGGTAAGCGGAACCGGCAATGGTACGGATGTTAACGGAAACCCGTGCGATATAATTATGGTGCTGGTTAACGGTTTTGAACTCGGACTTGCAGTAAAGGACGGCGTGATACCTGCCGGTACAAAGATTGATGCGGGCGATGTTATTCGTTATGTATTGGATGATGACGGAGAAATATTCAATCTTGAGATTGTTCACAAGCCGGGTGACTCGGCATATGAGGGCAAGTGCAGCGGCGGAGCATACAGCAGAGTTACCATGATATCGGGTGTTACGGAATATGTAGATTTTGAAAACAAGCGCATAATAGTACGCTATGGCGAGGGAGAGAGAGCAATATTCGATGTTTCCGCATTGGGGAATGTGTATATGTATAATTCCGAAAGAAGCATTGTTAAAAAAGTCGAAAAAACCGATCTTGCTCAGGGGCAGAATATATTTATGCGTCTTGTGTACGGAAAGGCACAGGAAGCCGTAATATATGAAAACTAAATAAAAAGGAGTTTTGGGCATGGTTTTAAAGAATAAGATAATAAACTTTATGGGCGACAGTATAACAGAGGGAATAGGTGTAAGCTCAGTTGACAAGGTTTATCTTAATCTTATAAAAGAGCGATATGAACTCAAGGCGGCAAATAATTACGGTATCGAGGGTACAAGGATAGCCGAATATACAGGCAATGATCCAAAGCCGTACGGGAATGCGTTTGTCAGCAGGTTTGCCAATATGACCGATGATGCAGATGCGGTTGTCGTTTTTGGCGGAACAAACGATTTTGGGCACGGCAACGCGCCTATAGGGCAATTCGGTGATAATACACCGAAAACATTTTACGGTGCGTTGTATATCCTTATGAAAGGTTTGGTTGAAAAATATCCAGATAAGCCGATAATCTTTATGACACCGCTGCATAGGCGCAATGAGCTTGACCGAAGCAACCTTACGGGTGAGGTGTTTAAGAGCTATATAAAGGCAGTAAGAGAGATGGCTGAGTATTTTTCGATACCGATAGTTGATTTATATGCAAATGTCGGAATTCAGCCGAATATACCGATTCAGAAAACACTATTTTGCCCGGACGGCTTGCACCCGAATGATAAAGGTCATGAAAAAATAGCGGCAATGCTTGGCAAGTTTTTAGAACAATACTAAAAAAAGGGGTTAGACAACCCCTTTTTAATTTAATGCCGATAGGTCAGGGGTATGCTTTAATAAATAATAATACAAACCCTGCGGAGCAGACATATGAGCAAACTCATTTTGTTTTATTCCGCAGTAAATCACTACAAATAATAAAAAAAAAGTATACCTCTGACTTTATCTAAAACAGGAGGAAGAAAATGAGCAATAATATACTGCCGTTGATTGATACCGATTCATGGAAAACAGAAATGCCTGAGGTAAAGGAGATAGCGGAGTTTACAAAAGAAATCGGAGGATTGAGGATAAAGCTGTCAAGCGA
>CAJLFL010000270.1 GCA_905205855.1 uncultured Eubacteriales bacterium
GGTAGACCTGGCTGTTGCTAACGCGCAGGTTGATATTCCGCAGGAAATGATTGACACTCAGATACAGAACATGATTCGTGATTTTGATATGCAGATGCGCTATCAGGGCATGGATTTGCAGCAGTATATGAAGTACACAGGTACAACTGCTGATATGCTGAAAGAACAGTTTAAGGATGATGCCGCAAAGCGCGTAAAGACCTCTCTTATACTTGAAAAAGTATGCGAGGTTGAGGGAATTGATGCAACAGACAAAGATGTTGAAAAAGAATATCAAAAAACGGTTGAAAGCAGCGGCATGAAGCTTGAGGATGTAAAAAAATACATTCCGGAAAGTGATATAAAGGATCGTATCAAAGCTGAAAAAACTATAAAATTCCTTGTAGACAATGCAAATTTTAAATAATATTTAGCTTTTTACATTGTTTGATTGGATTTATACAAATTTGAAGTATACTTTAAGGTTGATTTGGAAACATTATCCAAATCAACCTTATTGTGAATCTATACAGTTCTGTTTGCCTGCGGAATGAACTGTATTATGCAAATAAACTTATGCAGGCAGAAAGGATTTGAATTTATCATGGATAATTTCAGAAACAGTTTAGTACCGTATGTAATTGAACAAACAGGTAGAGGAGAACGCTCATATGATATTTTTTCAAGACTTTTAAAAGATAGAATTATCTTTTTATCAGATGAAGTAAATGACGCTACTGCAAGTCTTGTTGTGGCTCAGCTTTTATTCCTCGACAGCGAAGATCCGGATAAGGATATAAATCTTTATATAAACAGTCCCGGCGGTTCTGTTACCGCAGGTATGGCGATATATGACACTATGCAATATACAAAAGCGGATGTTTCTACCATATGTGTTGGTATGGCGGCGTCTATGGGTGCATTTTTGCTGTCCTCCGGCGCAAAAGGAAAACGTTTTGCACTGCCAAACAGTGAGATTATGATTCATCAGCCTTTAGGCGGTACTCAAGGTCAAACCACTGATATGCAGATACACGTAGAGCGTATGCTTAAAATAAAAGAGAATTTGAATACTATTCTCAGCAAAAATACAGGTAAGCCCCTTGATGTGATTAAACAGGATACAGAGCGTGATAATTTTATGACAGCCGAAGATGCTGTAAAATATGGATTGATTGACAAAATTGTTACCAACAGATAGGGGAGTGAATTATGCCGAATAAAACGGATAATAATGATGTATGCCGCTGCTCTTTCTGTGGCAGAACAGCTGATCAGGTTCAACGTCTTATAGAAGGACCCAACGCTTATATTTGCAATGAATGTGTTGCATTATGTATGGATTTATGTACCGGAGATACAGTAGAAGATTCTCCGGAAATAACAATGGATGATGTACCTAAGCCAAAGGAAATCCATAGTTTTTTAGACGAGTATATTATCGGACAGGAAACAGCAAAGAAAACATTGTCGGTTGCAATTTATAATCATTATAAGCGTATACAAAGCGGTGCGGTTTACCAGGATGTTGAACTGCAAAAAAGTAATATACTGATGGTGGGGCCTACGGGCTGCGGTAAGACTTTTTTGGCTCAGACGCTTGCAAAGAAGCTTAATGTGCCGTTTGTAATAGCCGATGCGACCTCTTTGACGGAGGCAGGATATGTAGGTGAGGATGTTGAGAATATTCTTCTCAAGCTTATTCAGGCTGCTGATTATGATATAGAATTGGCACAAAAAGGCATTATATATATAGATGAGATGGATAAGATTTCGCGTAAATCAGAAAATCCGTCAATTACTCGTGATGTAAGCGGCGAGGGCGTTCAGCAAACCCTTCTTAAAATTCTTGAAGGAACGGTTGCGTCTGTACCTCCAAACGGAGGAAGAAAGCATCCACATCAGGATTTTATTCAAATTGATACGACTAATATTCTTTTTATTTGCGGCGGTGCGTTTGAAGGAATCGAAAAGGTTATTGAAAGCCGTATAAATACAAAAACACTTGGCTTTGGAGCTAAGGTTGAAAGTAAAAAGAATAACAGCCGCGGTGACGTCTTGAAAAATCTGTTGCCTGAGGATTTGCTCAAGTACGGTATTATTCCTGAGCTTATAGGGCGTTTGCCGGTAGTCACTGTACTTGAATCCTTGAATGAGGAAGCATTGAAATCTATACTTTGCAAGCCGAAAAATGCATTGTTAAAGCAATATGCCGCCCTTTTGGAAATGGATGATGTACAGCTTGAGTTTGACGAGCAAGCTGTAAGCGCTATTGCACATCTTGCAATGGAACGGGAAACCGGTGCAAGAGGATTACGTACCATTGTAGAGAGCATAATGCTTGATATAATGTATGAAATCCCATCCGATCCGAGTATAGAGAAAGTTAT
>CAJLFL010000271.1 GCA_905205855.1 uncultured Eubacteriales bacterium
ACCTGCTACTGATGGTGGAAAATATCCGTATTTACGCATGAACAATCTTACCTATGAGGGCTATTTAGATCTAACCGATTTGAAACATATTGATGTTCCCGATAACGAGATTGAAAAGTGTGTAGTCAGAAATGGAGATGTCCTTTTTAATCGAACAAACAGCGTAGAACTTGTAGGAAAAACTTGTGTTTATAATCTTGATTCTGACATGATAATTGCCGGTTATATTATCCGTGTCAGAATTGATGACCGAGTACTTCCCGTTATCCTTTCGAGTTATCTAAATTCAACCGTTATGAAAGAACAGTTGCGGAGCATGGCGAAAGGTGCGGTAAACCAGGCAAACATAAACGCACAAGAATTGAGGAGTATTCCGATTTATTTGCCACCTATCACCCTTCAGCACGAGTTTGCAACTTTTGTCGAACAGGTCGACAAATCGAAAATTGCCGTACAGCAAGCGCTTGATAAGGCACAAGAATTATTTGACAGTTTAATGCAAAAATATTTTGGATAGCATAAAATGGCATAAATGTGGCATAAACATGGCGTAAATCGTGCGATTTTAATTCAACGATTTATAGTATAATAAATATGCGGCAAATAAAAGTCAATTTTCTTCTGACTAATAAATAAAAATTTTTAAAGGAGTTTTTTAAAATGTATTTTAACGATAGGATGTTTAATCCGCAATATGTTAACCAAGATTATTATTTACAATTGCAGCAGCAACAGTATTATGAAACTGCGCAGAATTTGGAAGTTAAAAAAGCAGTAAAGGCTGTGCAAGACTTATGCGAATCAATAAAGAAACTGGATGAACCACATCAAAAGCAAGCGTTTTATTACTGCCTTGCCGAGATGGTGCAGCATTATGATTTTTAATATTTCCGGAGAGTGGTTTAATTATGACCAACTTTGATTTTTTATTAAAGGACAAGCAATTTAATACCTTCTCAGGTGTTGCCATTGCCGCCGAAAACACTTTACATATAGACGTCGATTCATGCGTTATCAACTGTCGGCGGGCAATGGAGTTTGCCGTTAAGTGGATGTATTCGGTGGATAAGGCGCTTTATTTGCCGTATCAAGATAATTTACAGAACCTTATGAACGGCGAAGATTTCCGCGATATTGTCGGCAATGATATTTGGCAGCGGATGGATTTTATACGCAAGGTCGGCAACAGCGCGGCTCACGGCGGCAGAAAAGTAACCGGGGAACAGGCGGAGCTTTGCCTTGAAAACCTTTACATATTCCTCGATTTTGTTGCCTGTTGCTACGGTAAAAACTATAAAATCAGCAAATTTGATAATTCGCTGCTTGAACCCACACCCGAGGAGGCACTCTCGTTTGTTCCCGATAATAATATAGACCTTTCAAAGCTGATTGAAGAAAACCGGGAGCTTAAAGAAGAACTGACGGCGCGCCGTGTCGAGCAGCAGCAAACCTATGTTCAAAAGCCTCTTGACCTTTCGGAATACAAAACGCGCAAGATTTATATTGACTTTATGCTGGAGGACGCCGGCTGGCGCGAGGGCAGGGATTGGCTTAATGAAGTGGAGCTGCCCGGAATGCCTAACCGCAGCGAGGTGGGCTTTGCCGATTATGTGCTTTACGGTGATGACGGACGTCCGCTCGCCGTAGTGGAAGCCAAGCGCACCTGTGTTGATGTTTCAAAAGGCAGACAGCAGGCAAAGCTTTATACCGATCTGCTCGAAAAGAAATACGGCCGACGCCCGGTGATTTTTCTTACCAACGGCTTTGAAACACATATTGACGATAACCGCTACCCCGAACGCAAATGCGCCTGCATTTATTCAAAACGCGACCTTGAAAAACTGTTTAATCTGCAAACGCTGCGTACAAGCCTGAAAAACATAACCGTCAATAAAAGCATTGCGGGGCGGTATTATCAGGAGAGCGCGGTAAAAGCGGTATGCAGCAGTTTTGGCGAAAAGAACCGCCGCAAGGCGCTGCTTGTTATGGCTACGGGTTCGGGCAAAACCCGAACGGTGATAGCCCTTTGCGATGTGCTTTTGCAGCACGGCTGGGTAAAAAACATTCTTTTCCTTGCCGACCGGAATTCCCTTGTAACCCAGGCAAAGCGGTCTTTTGTTAATCTGCTGCCCGATTTATCGGTAACAAATCTTTGCGAAGAAAAAGACAACTACACGGCGCACTGCGTATTCTCAACCTACCAGACTATGATGAACTGCATTGATTCGGTAAAGGATGAGGACGGAAAGCTGTTCACCTGCGGTCATTTTGACCTTGTTATCTGCGATGAGGCGCACCGCTCGATTTATAACAGATACCGCGATATTTTTAATTATTTTGACGCGCCGCTCGTCGGTCTTACA
>CAJLFL010000272.1 GCA_905205855.1 uncultured Eubacteriales bacterium
CAGAGGAAATCAGACGGCGGATTTCTGAGATTGAGGAGGAAATGAAAGCCGAACATATCGGATATGAGCTTAAAGCAAGGCTGGAGCTTTATGAAATTCTGCTGATTATTTTAAGGTATTACGGATATGCCGAAAGCACGCCTGAGGCGCCGCCGAACAGCGACACCGTGCTGCGTCTGTCTGCGGCAATGGATTATATAGACGACCATCTGTCGGACAGAATAAGGCTTGATGATATAGCCAAAGCCGCAGTAATGAACAGGACGTACTTTTCCACTGTTTTTAAAAAATATAACGGATTGTCGCCGTGGGATTATATTACCATAAAAAGGGTGGAAAGAGCAGAACAGCTGCTGAAAAGCTCTGACGCGTCAAAGCTGACGATAGCTGAGGAATGTGGGTTTTCAAGCGCGGCAAACTTTTACAGAGCCTTTGCCCGTGTAACGGGAAAAAAGCCCGGCGATTATGCCAAAAACGTATTACAGGAGAGAAGTATATGAATAAGTATGATGAGCTTGCTGTCAAATTATCGGAAAGCAAAGACCTTTCTGACGCGGAATTTGCGGCATTGATAGATTATGAGGGCGAAATTCCAAAGCTGACAAGACTTGCGGATACGGCAAGACGGGAGGTATACGGTACGGAGGTGTATATCCGCGGACTTATAGAGTTTACCAATTACTGCAAAAACGACTGCTTTTACTGCGGAATCCGCCGCGGCAACAAAAACGCCGTACGCTACAGATTGAGCAGTGATGAGATATTAGATTGCTGCCGCGAGGGCTATCGGCTCGGCTTCAGAACCTTTGTGCTTCAGGGCGGCGAGGATTCGTTTTATACAGATGAGGTAATGTGCGGTATTGTGTCAAAAATCCGCAGTGAATTTGCGGATTGTGCGATTACGCTGTCGATTGGCGAGAGAACGCGTGAAAGCTATAAGCGGCTGTTTGATGCAGGCGCAAACAGGTATCTTTTAAGGCACGAAACCGCCTCGGAGGAGCATTATTGCCGTCTGCATCCCAAAGAAATGAGCCTTGCAAACAGAAAGAAATGCCTTTTTGAGCTTAAAGAAATCGGCTATCAGGTCGGTTCGGGGTTTATGGTCGGTTCTCCGTATCAGACAACGGAAAATCTTATTGCGGATTTGAGGTTTCTGCAGGAGTTAAAGCCGGATATGATAGGAATAGGACCGTATATCACCCATGCGGAAACGCCGTTTTCGGGATTTAAAAGCGGTACGGCGGAGCGTACGCTTAGGATGGTTTCGGTTTTAAGGCTGATGTTTCCGTATGCGCTGATTCCGTCAACAACCGCTTTGGGCACAATTCACCCTCAGGGCAGAGAAATGGGGCTTAAAGCCGGCGCAAATGTTGTTATGCCCAACCTTTCGCCTGTGGGAGTGAGGGAGCTTTATGACCTGTACGAAAATAAAATCTGTACCGGCGAGGAGGCGGCGCAGTGCCGCGGTTGTCTGGAGCGGCGCGTGGAATCGGCAGGATACCGCATAGTGACGGATATAGGTGATGTAGTTAAAGAATGTAATTAAAGAAGCGTTGCTTCTGTGCTTTTCGATAGGGCATGCCCCGTGACACTCCTTTTTATCTTATAATAAAATAAAAACGAGAAAAGGAGCTTAAAAATGGCAAATAAAAAATTGATTTCTAATGAACAAAACCGCTGCAGAAGATGCGACAGACCGCTAAGTAATCCTAATGATACTTATGGATGGCGCTGTGCGGAAATAATCGGTGCGCTCAGTCAGGATAAAAGGTCGTATATTGACGGAAGTGCGTTAAAAATGTATTCAAATTCGGAAAGAGATGAAAATTTTACTGTAAAAGAAGAAGATTATACAAATACATTTATAAAAGAAAAAGAGGATACAAAGAGAGAGGTATATACAGTTATCAGCGATTTGAAAATTCTTGGGGAAGATTTGCAGGTGGAGTATAAGATTGATAAAGGGGTAGTCCGTTTTGACTTTGAGAATAATGATGATTATTGGTCGATTATGTGGCGCGGAGGCGGAAAAAAATTAGCGAAAGCAATTTATAATGCAGGAAAAACCTTGTCATAAGATAATCTTTTTGGCAGAACGGTTGATGGTATAAATACAGAGTTGCAGTTGCATTGGGCAATGTATAAAGCCGGAATTATGGAAAAAAATACTAAAATAGCTGATATTGGCAGAATGAAATTGAAAACTCCGGATTTTGACTCCAACGCATGGGTTTTTGAATCAATCGAATTGACAGAGGATATTTTAAATCCCAAAGCGGCAGATGTCGTAGATATGATTAAAGAAATAAAGAGGTATATGAAAAAATGAAGAAGATAGCTTGCATTTTCGGATTGAT
>CAJLFL010000273.1 GCA_905205855.1 uncultured Eubacteriales bacterium
CGAATGACAGCAGTGCCGAAAATGTTACCGTTCCGTTTGTATCGTACATAAAAAACGTAGCGTCAAGCGAAATCTATCCGACATGGCCCGAAAGTGCAATCCGTGCAAATATTTATGCACAGATAACCTTTGCGCTTAACCGTATATTTACTCAACACTACCGTTCGCGCGGGTACCCGTTTGACATAACAAATTCCACACAGTATGATCAGTCGTTTGTCTATGGCAGAGATTTTTTTGAGAATATAGGTAAGATTGTTGACGATATATTCAATAACTACATTGTCAGACAGAATAATATTGAGCCGATTTTTGCAAGATACTGCAACGGAACAACCTCGGTATGCCCCGGCGGGCTTTCGCAGTGGGGAACGGTTGAGCTTGCAAATCAGGGGTATACACCCTATGAAATTCTGCAGTATTATTACGGAAATGATATAAACATCGTAACAAATGCACCTGTTGCAGATGTCATCGACAGCTATCCCGGAACTCCGCTGCGTATAGGAAGCTCCGGCAAGGATGTACTTTTGCTGCAGCTTGCGCTTAACCGTATTTCAAGAAACTATCCGGCGATACCCAAAATAGCTTATCCGAACAGCGTGTTCGGAGTGGAAACCGAGGACGCGGTAAAGAAATTTCAGGAGATATTCAATCTGACACAGGACGGAATTGTGGGCAAGGCAACATGGTATAAGATATATTGGATGTATACCACGGTAAAACGTCTGTCAGAGCTTGATTCAGAGGGAGTTTCACTGGAGGCGGTAAGCCGTCAGTTCAGAGATGAGCTTTCACAGGGGGACAGGGGCGACGAGGTACGGCTTGTTCAGTATTTTTTAAGTGTAATTGCGGAATTTAATGATTTTATACCGTCTGTAAACATAGACGGTATCTACGGTCCGGATACCGCAGAGGCGGTAAGAGTGTTCCAGCGCAGCGAAGGGCTTGAACAAACCGGTATTGTAAACGAGGAAACCTGGAATGAACTGTATTCGCGCTATACATCGATGGTTGCAGGCTTGCCGGAGGATTATTTCCGTGAGGGCGCAGCTATATATCCGGGAACGGTTCTGCGGAGGGGAATGAGCGGAAACAGTGTAAGACAGCTGCAAACATATCTTTCCAAAATTTCAGAATACAACAGCTCGATTCCGGCAGTCACGCCGACAGGATATTTCGGAATGGAAACAGAACGTGCGGTGTTAGCCTTTCAGCGTGCAAACAATCTGCCGCCGAAAGGCGTTGTCGGGCTTTCCACGTGGGAGGAAGTCTCGCGGCAGTATAATAATATTATTCTGAGCGAGGAACGCAGTGAAGGTCAGTATCCCGGTTATGTCCTGTCAGAGAACAGCATTGAGGGGAGAGCATAAATAAAATGAAACATCATTTTCATGATCATCGGCGCAATGTTTTGGAGCTTCAGTGGTTTCTGCGTGCCAATCACAGACTTGAGGGAGGCGTGCTTATAAACCCCGACGGAATATACGGCAAGGAAACAACTGCGGCAGTAAAACTGTTTCAGAGGCAGAACGGTATGGATGAAACAGGCAACGCAGACTATCAAACCTGGGAGGTTTTAAGGCAAAATGCCGAATTTATCAATAATGAGCCACCAAATCTTGACTTTGACAATATACAGTGATATAATACACCGAAATACATTGTTCAGCAAATTTTAACAAAAGGGAAGGATTATCATGAAAAATTCAGCACTAAAAAAGTTTGTGCGTACAGCAATGTTTGCCGCTCTCGCAACCGTACTTACCTTGTTTCCGCAGATACCTACCGGAACAGGATACGTTCACTTCGGCGACAGCATAATATATCTTGCGTCTATATTCTTCGGCCCTATTCCCGGAGCGATAGTCGGTGCAGTCGGACACTCCCTTGCGGATCTTATAAGCGGTTATCCGATTTATATTATTCCTACCTTTTGTATAAAAGGCCTTATAGGTTATACAGTCGGCAAAATAGCCTACAAGAACCATGATGCAATGCACTTTGCCCTTGCGGCAGCCGATGCATTGGTTATTGTTACGCTGGGATACTTTATTTCAGAGATTCCTATGTACGGAATCGCAAGTGCGGCACATGTGTTTATCTCATCACCGGTACAGTGGCTTATGAGCGTTGTCGCTTCCGCTATATTGATTCCTATACTCAGTAAAATACTTAAAAAAATAAAATAATGTATGTAAAAAGCTCTGCCAAATGCTTTGCTGCATGACAGAGCTTTTTTATACCTGTAAATCGCACATATTTGCGGACAAACATTATTATTTAAAATTTTCTGCGGGCAGCTAATATCTGCCCCTACGGGATTGTGTATACGTTTTAC
>CAJLFL010000274.1 GCA_905205855.1 uncultured Eubacteriales bacterium
GTCAGAACTGTATTTCCGTGAATTCTCAGCTGCATCAGACGCTTTTTGGACCGCATCCGATGTCTTTGCCAAATCGAGGCACATTTGTGATACCGCTGCTGCCTTTTCATCTGCTGCTGTCTGTTCCTCACCATATAGCCTGAACAGGTTTTGTGCATACTTTTTATACTCTGCCGCATTCGCAGAACTGTTCATACCTGTATAACAATAATAAAATACCGGTGTATATTCCGATGAGTTATTTACATCCGGAGTTATTCCAAACGGCAGCAAGCCGTGAAATCCGTTTTTTTCAAGCTCTGCCATGACCTTCAGCAGACTATACATATTATCTGCATCTTCAATCATATTCAGATATTTCAGCACAGGCTCCAAGCCAATACTGTCACGATAAGCTGTATTTCCCGCCGCGGCAAAAACGTCTGCAATTTTTTGTTCGCTGCTGCCCTCCGCAAAATCCTCCTGCTCTCTGTATTTTCTTCTGTTAAGCGAATATACGATTTCTCCTATTTCCTTCATATGAATATTTTGCAGCTTTGTCATATCCGACCAAGCCGCATAACCTTTTGGCAGCTTAGTTTTATTAAGCCACTCGTCATTTATATATTCATAATAATCTCCGGCAGGTCCGGTAAGTCTTGCTACACGTTCGGCAAGTATAGCAGTCTGCTCGCTTGTAAGCAAATCCGCCGCCCCAAACGTTCCGTCGCCATATCCTTTGACTATACTGGCAGAGCTAAGACGGTTTATGTCTGCTCTTGCCCATTCCGGTGTATCATCAAAAGTAATCTGCTGTTTTGACGGCAGTGTTCTTGCCGACAAAATTCTGTTCAGAATGACAAGCGCCTCCGAACGCGATATTGCCGCCTGAGGTCTGAAGCTGTTATCCTCATATCCCGATACCATTCCCTGCTCAACCGCAGCGGCAATCGCACCGGTATACACGCCGGCAATCTTTCCTCCGTCGCTGAAGCGCTTTAACACTTCCTTATCCGCTTTAAGTGTATCAATTCCGACCGCCTTTATAAATTCCGAAACGGCTTCCTCGCGCGTTGAATAATTTATGTCCCTTGGGACATAAGTGTTATCCGTTGCCGTGTATTCCGCACCGACAGAGATACACATACTAAAACTCAGAATCACAGCCAAAACGGCTGCAGCCGTCTTTTTCATTATTTTCGGTCCTCCAATGCAGTCTGAATTTACAATCTTTTACCGTTTACAGTCACATTTTTTATGTCTTTTACAATAAGCTCATTCTTTACAGCCGACACCGTGCAATTATCTATGCATATTCCGTCACCGTTATCTATCACGATTCCGTCACCGAACGATTTTTCTATATGATATGCCGCAACAGCATGACCGCCCTCCGTGCACCCGCTGACAGTTATATCTAAATTTGTCATTCTGATATTTTTGACCGGCATTTCGGGCAGTCCCAAAATATATATACCTGCCGCACGCACGTTTTTCATTATTATATTGCTGAAAAGCATGTCTCTCATTTGCGGAGTAGTGTCCGTAATCGGCAAAGCATTAAGCGAGAACAGCTCCATGTCATCCTCTGACGCTCCGCAATGATAATATGCATTCATTGTAATTCCTGCCATAACAGAGTCCATAACCAGATTGCTTACAAGAATGTTTTCCACCTGTCCTCCGCGCTTGCGGCGTGTTTTGATTCTGATTCCGCGATCTGTATTCTGAAATACACAATTTGAAATCGTAACATTTCTTACACCGCCGCTCATCTCACTGCCGATTACCACTCCGCCGTGTCCGTGTATCAAGGTACAGTTTGTAACCGTTATATTCTCACACGGATATTGCTTTTGCAGTATATCCGTTTCGAGTCCGGATTTTATTGTAATACAGTCATCTCCGACATCAACACAACAATCCGAAATTCTGACATTTTTGCAGCTTTCCGGATTTATACCGTCTGTATTGGGGGATTTATATGGATTTTTTATACTTATTCCGCATATAGCAACATCCGTACAGCATATCGGATTTATCGTCCAGCAAGGCGAATTTATAATGCTTATTCCCTCTATCCTTATTCTGCTGCAGTTTATAAACTGAATCGTCCTCGGTCTTTGCGTGTCGGTCTTTCCGCTTTCCCACCAATTATCACCGCAGCCGTCTATTATTCCCTCGCCCTTTATTGTTATGTTTTTTTCATCTGCAGCATACAAAATTCCTCTGTGTGTTCCTCTTGTAAAACCCGAAACATCATTTTGAGTTATAACATCATAAAGCTCATAATTTCCGCTTGCGGCAAGAACGGCGCCGCTGCCCAGATTTATTGTTATA
>CAJLFL010000275.1 GCA_905205855.1 uncultured Eubacteriales bacterium
CTTTGCCCTTGATTTATAATGCCCGTCCAATTCAGAAACGCCAAAGCTTGTTGCGTACGAAACCTTTGGTATATTGTCCGGCGCCCAGCTCAGTGTATAATACTCCGGAAATATGTTGTCCGGACGCCACAGCTGGTCGCTTCCGAGCACAAGTATATCATACATTGCGGACAAATCTGTTAATTGCTCCGGCGAGGCTGCACTTTCATTTGAAAGATTAAAATTTTTTCGGAAATCATCAAAACTCCGCACACGTTCGCCATACATTTGTCCGAGATTTCTGTAATTTATTTTTTGCAGCGCCTTCAAATATATCATCGGAAGCTTTGAAGCCAACAAGTCAAATTTATGAATATTATGGAAATAGTATTGCCTTTTTTTGGCATCAAGGTACGGCTTCAATTCTTCAACAGATATAGTATCACATTCTATACCTCTGGCACTTAAGTATTCCTGCAAAGCGTATGCCTGCAGTATACTTCCGTAATTATTGATAAAATAGCAGGATACTATTCCTAATTTCATCTGTTAAACTCACCGCCTTTACAAATCAGCAAACATCTTCATCGTCTTATCCGCCGTTATCTTGAAGTCAAACCTTTCGGCTGACTTAATACATTTTTGGCTTATGTCATTTTTATTCCGGCATTGTCTATAAGCCAGGATTTCATCCGCAATCAATTCGGGGTTTCTGCTCTCTGCAAGCCTGCCGCAAATTCCGTCCTGTATAATTTCTGGAACAGCACCTACGTTTGCTGCCACAACCGGCTTGCCCAAAGCTAAGTACTCGGCAAGGCACAGACCAAACCCCTCCCATTTTGAAAACAAAACAGCAACATCAAAAATCGAAATATATTCATATGGATTGTCCACCCAACCGGTAATTGTTGTTTTATCAAAAACATTATTCTTTTTAAGAGCTGCTGCAAAATCCTCCGCCATTTCTCCCGCTCCAACCCAAATAAAACGTGCATCGGGACACCTTTTGGCAATACAGCCGGCAACCTCAGCAAAAAGCAGCGGATCCTTTTGCTCCGACAATCTTGCGGCACAGCCGACAATAAAGGCTTCTTCATTATATCCAAGCCTGTTTCTTTCAGCTTTGCCCGATTTACATTTTTCTAAATCTATACCGTTATAAATGACCTCAATTTTATCCTTATTGCAGATTTTATTCTTTAATGCAATTCCTTTTTCATATTCCGAAATCGTTACTATTTTATCCGTTATCACCGCCAGAACTTTTTCCGTAAAACGATACAGCATCTTCTTTACGGATGATACAGCCATATCAAACGACCAGCCATGCGGATTGTATATCACTTTGCAGCCTGAGCCTATCGCAGCTATGCGCCCTACAACTCCTGCCATTGATGAATGGCAATACAAAATATCCGGGTTTTCTTTTTTTATTATTCTCCGTATTTTTAAGACGGCCTTTAAGTCCTTTAATACCGATATTTCTCTCGGTACATCCATATCATATATCGTACAGGAATTTGCAGGCAGCAATTTTTTATTGTATTCCGGAGCACATATCAGCACTGTATCATAATTCTTATATGTATGTTCAATCAACATTCTTGTATAAACCTCTACACCGCCGCCGTGACTGAGGGCAATATGCAGAATCTTGCAGTGCGCGTTCATTTCAGAACACTCCCTTTCCGGAAAGCACCCGTCTGATCGTGGCAAAAAAAATTATTGCGTCAAGCTTTAAAGACCTGTTCTTTATATAATACAACTCCATTTCCTGACGTCTGCCGCCAGTATATCCCACATCATTACGGGCATAAGCCTGCCAGTATCCGGTAAGCCCCGGTTTTACACTGAGCAGGGTATTTCTGTCTTTTCCGTACAGCAATGTTTCTTCATTAAGAACGGGCCTCGGCCCTATAAGGCTCATATCGTTTTTTATTACATTCAGGATTTGCGGCAATTCGTCCGCTGATGTCCTTCTTAATATGCTTCCTATCCCGGTAACGCGCGGATCGTTCTCCAGCTTATATTCCTTTTTGTACTTTTCCAACTCCTCCGGTGTTAAAGAATTCTCTAATTTATCGGCATCAACTCTCATTGTTCTGAACTTATACATATAGAAAGGCTTACCGTCCTTTCCGATCCGCGCGGTCTTGTATAATACCGGACCGCCGTCGGTAAGCTTAACGGCTGCCGCAACAAAAATATATATGATTAGATATATCGGCATAGCAAGCAATGACAAAAGTAAATCAATGCCTCTTTTAATAAAACAATATATAGTCTTTTTATCTTTTACTGCTTGCTTCTTTGTAATTAAAATACACTTAGTACTTTTT
>CAJLFL010000276.1 GCA_905205855.1 uncultured Eubacteriales bacterium
GAAAATGAGCTTAAAAAATACATGGGTGGCTCTTCGGGAACGATCCGTTTCGGAATCCATCCCAGAAGAACACTTTATCTTCTTGCGAAGGCACTGCCTGTTTTTTCCACCCGCTATCCGGACGTGAAGCTGGTCCCATACGAGGAATCTACTGAGCAGATGATCCGGCATCTGCTTGCCGGAGAGCTTGATTTTGCCATCGTAAACGAATCCTCCAGCCATCCGCTGCTGGAATACCGTCCTCTCTATGAGGACTATATGGTCGCTGTTGTCTCCGCCGGGCACCCACTGTGCATCGGCGCGGCAAAGAAAAGCCGGAAAGATCCATGTCCGAGGATCGATCTCAAACAATTTAACGGGGAACGTTTTATCCTGCAAAAGCCGGATCAGTCCTCCAGACATTACACAGACCTTGCCATTGCTTATGATCACGCCGAACCGGGACAGGTCTTTCTCCTTGAAAATCTTGAATCTGCCTGTCAGCTCGCAGCAGAAGGCTATGGCATCGCTTTCAACTTCTACCAGTATATGAAACATTTCCACTATCCCAAGCCTGTCCGCTGCTTCCGGATCGGAAATCCGGCTGATACTACCAGCTATTCCATCGTTACGCTGAAAGGAAAACAGACACTTCCGGCGATGGAGGAGCTGATCCGGTTGCTGCGGGAGTCCGCGTGAGGGCTATTGATTGTTTATAAGCATAAAGAGTGATGTTTTGTATATAAAAAAAGGCGTCAAAATTTCTCCTATAATATTTGGCGGCGGTCAGCAAAACGATCTGCGTCCCGGTACTGAAAATGTTCCCGGAATTGCCGGAATCGGACTTGCGGCAAAGACCTGCTTTGACAATATGCCGGACTCCGTACCCCGTATGGAACAGCTCAGAAAACAGCTTGAAAGCGATATTGTAAAAAATATCCCTAATGTTAAAATAAATACGCCGGAGGACTGCGCTCCGCATATTCTTAATGTTTCGTTCGGCGGCGTACGCTCTGAGGTTGTACTTCATTCTCTCGAAAACGAAGGCATTTATGTTTCAAGCGGTTCTGCTTGTTCAAGCCATAAAAAAGAGCCAAGCTATGTACTGACGGCTATCGGAACAGACAGAAAAATGATTGACGGAAGTATACGCTTCAGCCTTTCTGAATTTACCACACGTGAGGATATTGACGCAACCGTAGACGCGCTTATCAGAATAATCCCTGCGCTTCGCAGGCTGAACTTATCATAAAATTAAAATAAGAAACGGAGATATACCAATGATAAAACCGGATATTGTATTATTAAAATACGGAGAAATCGCCCTTAAAGGTCTGAATCGTCCGATGTTTGAAAAAAGGCTTCTGCATAATCTAAAGCATATTTTACAGCCTTTGGGAGAATTTAATATAAGAAAGTCCCAATCAATGATTTATGCGGAGCCTTTGGACAGCAGCATAGATATGGACGAAGCGCTCGAACGCATGAGCAGGGTTTTCGGAATAGTGAATATCTGTCCTGCAGTATCCTGCGAAAAAGACATGGATACTATTGCCAAAACCACGATAGAATGTCTTAAAGAAATGGATACAAACGGTAAAAGCTTTAAAGTCGAGGCAAAACGTGAGGACAAGCAGTTTCCGCTCAATTCACCGCAGATATGCAAGCAAATGGGCGGATGTATTTTAAAAAACGTTAACGGTCTGCATGTTGACGTTCATAATCCCGATATCCTCGTCCAGATAGAAATCCGCAAAAAAGCATATATTTTTACAAAAAAAATCAGCGGCGCGGGCGGTATGCCGGTCGGCACAAACGGCAAAGCCGCCCTGCTGCTCAGCGGCGGAATTGACAGTCCGGTTGCAGGCTGGATGATTTCAAAACGCGGTGTTGCGCTTGACGCAGTGCACTTCCACAGTCATCCGTATACCTCTGACAGAGCCAAAGAAAAGGTAATAGAGCTTGCAAAAATTATGTCTGCATACACCGGAAAAATTCATCTGCACATTGTACCGTTTACTGATATTCAGCTTGCTATAATAGAAAAATGCCCCAAAGAATATCTCACTCTTATAATGCGCCGCATAATGATGCAGATTGCCGAGCGCATTGCGCGCAGAAACGGGGCTAAAGCTCTTATCACCGGCGAAAGCATAGGACAGGTTGCAAGTCAGACAATGGAGAGTCTTGCCGTTACCGACAATGCTGTTGATATGCCTGTATTCCGTCCCTGCATAGGTATGGACAAAGAGGAAATCGTACGTCCGTAGCGGGTGCAGCAGATTTTGGTCTTTTCCGGAGAAACCGTCCGGGATTT
>CAJLFL010000277.1 GCA_905205855.1 uncultured Eubacteriales bacterium
TATTGGGAGCAATTTGACGGTCTGTATGAAAAAATAATGGGCTATCATTCGGAGCTTCTCGCACTTGTACGCGAAAATGATATTGAAGTTATTGATTTCGGAATAATTGACAGTTCCGAAAAATCTTATGCCGCAGCAGATAAAATCAATGCCGCAAATCCTGATCTGATTATATGCAATATGGTTACATATGCGACATCATCCGTCTTTGCTCCTATTATGCGCTCTGCAAATGCGCCGGTCATACTTACTGCACTTCAGCCACTGAGCAAGCTTGATTACAGCAAGGCTTCAACCTTTATGCAGCTTGAAAATGATAACATTTGTTCTGTCCCGGAATTTACCGGAGTTGCCGTAAGGCTGGGCAAAAAAGTGAATGATGTAATTCTCGGCAGATTATATGATGATAATGAAGTAAAATCCGAAATCAAAGAATGGTGTGACATTGCAAAGGTTTTAAACAGCTTAAAGAGCGCCAGAATAGGTCTTATGGGACATGTAATGGAGGCTATGTATGACATGCACGCCGATCCGACAGCAATTTCGGCATCCTTTGGACTTCATGTTCCGCTTTTGGAAATTGATGATGTCACAGAGCTGTATGACACTGTAACAAATGAAGAAATACAGAAAAAAATCTCTCTTATAGACTCTGAATTTGATATGCCTGAGCCACAGTCCGATCCCGTAACCTCTAAGCTTACCGACGATGACAAATATCAGGCAGCCAAAACCGCTGCCGCTCTTGATAAGCTGGTTGAAAGGTATAACCTTACCGGTCTGGCATATTACTATGAGGGACTGCCGGGAAGTATTCAAAGAAAAATTGCATCATCCTTTATTGTAGGAAACTCTATTCTTAACGCTCAGGGAATCCCTATGTGCGGCGAGTATGATATAAAAACCTGTATCGCCATGCTTATTATGGACAGATTGGACATTGGCGGAAGCTTTGCCGAATTTCATCCGTTTGATTTTGAAGAAGATTTTATCCTTGTGGGACACGATGGTCCACACCATTTAAAAATTGCTGACGGGAAGCCTGTTTTGAGAAGTCTGAAAAAATATCACGGCAAACCGGGCAGCGGTGCTTCGGTTGAGTTTAAAATCAAAGAAGGGCCAATTACAATGCTTGGTATAACACAAAAAGCAGACGGAAAATTTAAGTTTGTCATAGGCGAAGGAATATCCAAGCAGGGAGCAATTCCGCCGACCGGAAATACAAACACAAGAGGATTCTTTGCCCCTGCCACAAAAGAATTTATTAAAAAATGGGTAATGGAAGGTCCTACTCATCACTATGCGCTTGGGATAGGACACCGCGCTTCTTCAATTAAAAAAATTGCCGATTGTCTTGGCATAGAAAGTGTGATAGTAAAATGAAGAAAATAACCTTAGAAATGAGTCTTAAACCGTTTAAAAAAACAGATTCCGATTATATACGCAATGTCTGCCGCAAAATGTTTCTGCAATGGATGCCTCTGCTGAAAGAGGTAAATGAAATCAAGGTTATGCTTTGGACTGCCGATGGCAGTGAAATACTTGATTACAGCGGAAATCCTGATGATAAATTTGAATGGTGCTGTTATCTCGGCACTGCAAACCTTGCACTTGCAGGCAAGCAAGACAGACCTGACCTGTCACTGCATCAGAAAAAACGCTTTTACACGGATAATCCCCCTGTCATGACATATCGTATATTAAAAAACATTGTAAACATACTTAAAGAGGAGGGCAGCAAAATCTTTCCGGATAGTATTATCCGCGTCGGAAATACATTTGATATAGGCCCTGAATTTGCTGTTTCTGATTTTAAGTATAACAGACACCGCGAAATCTGCTCCGGCACAAAGCTTGATCGGTGCGGCTTTATAGATTCTACTTCACATTTAAACGGTGATAATCACAAATATGCCGCATATCCGGACGGAATTCCTGACAATACGCCATTCGGACTTTTTCTCGGCAAGCAGTCTGATATATTTTTAAGGGATATGGGCTTTGATTTTTTATGGCTGTCTAACGGGCTTGGCTTCAGCGCCGAGCCCTGGGCGCTTACCGGGAAGGTATATGACGGAAATAAATTCTATCCGGATAACCTAAAAAAACTTAAATCAGAGGTTTTTGAATTTTGGAAATACTTCAGACAGGGCTGTCCGGATTATCCGCTTGAAACAAGAGGAACAAATAATTCGGCAGGCATAGACTATGCAACCGATGGTGTGCCACTGTATGAGATATATAACGGCGGCTTTGATATAACGCCTCCGCCAAACTCTCCGTGGG
>CAJLFL010000278.1 GCA_905205855.1 uncultured Eubacteriales bacterium
GTAGAGTCCGCCATAATAGCTACGTGATATCCCATATCGCGATAATACTCCGCACGAGTAACACCGGTGTATATAGATGCCTCACGCGCGGCAACAGGCATATTTGACGTATTGGCAATCAGCAAAGTACGGTTCATAAGAGGCTGTCCGGATTTAGGATCAATCAAGCCTGTAAAATCTTCAAGAACTTGAGTCATCTCATTTCCGCGCTCACCGCAGCCGATATATATTATTATGTCGGCATCAGACCATTTTGCGAGCTGGTGCTGCGTCATTGTTTTACCGGTACCAAAACCACCGGGAATAGCTGCTGTGCCTCCCTTTGCAAGCGGAAATAAAATATCGAGTATTCTTTGACCTGTAATAAGCGGAAGTGAAATCGGTTCGCGTTTTGCGCTCGGACGCGGAGTTCGTATCGGCCATTGCTGAACCGGTCTAATTTCCTTAATCTCTCCGTCATCGGTTTTCAGCTTTGCAATAATATCATTGCATGAATATTTACCTGACGAAACAATTTCAGTGATAGTACCGTTCAGATTGGGGGGGATCATTATTTTATGCATTATAAGCGGCGTTTCCGGAGTTTCTGCAATTATTGTACACGGACCGACTTTGTCACCCGCAGAAGCAAGTATAGTTATATCCCACTTTTTATCGGTATCTATTGCTTCAGGGCGCAATCCACGTGATATAAACGAGCCTGAAAGCTTTTCTATACTGCGTAAAGGACGCTCTATGCCGTCAAATATATTACCGATAAGACCGGGACCAAGTGTAACAGACATAGGTGTGCCTGTACTTTCAACCGGTTCGCCTACTGTCAATCCTGATGTTTCTTCATATACCTGTATAATTGCATTGTCACCGTGAACGGCAATAACTTCACCAATCAGCCTTTCCTTACCTACATAAACTGTTTCCATCATAGTGAGCCACGGTGCATTTTTGACCGTTACAACCGGTCCGTTAATACCGTAAATTTCAGCAGTTTGCTTCATACAGTAAATCACCTCTCAATTCTGCTAAATGCAGTAAATTTAGTCAAATATCTCAGTCAACAATCAAACCGCTTGTTTTGCAAAACTTTGTTTTTTCTTCCTCAAGTCTTGCAGAAAGAGTACAGTCGGCAAAAAGCTTAAGTTCAGCATTTTCAAGTGTAAAACCGCCGATTATATCTCTCTCGGATTTAACAATGCTTATTTTAGGGAGATTAAAAAGTTTTTTTGCAAGCTCAATATCTTTTTCCATAACCTTGCATACCACTGCTCCCTCGCATTTCGTGAATAATACCGAGGCTTCGGCAAAATCACGTTTAAGCTTTTCGTGATATGCAGGCGTTTGGGTGAATTGCTCTATATTCCTTTTCGCTTCATCAAATATATAATTAAAGTTCTTTTGCCTGTTCTGAAGCAAAATTCTACGCAATTCCGTTTCCCGTCTTGTCAGATAAATTTGTTTTTGATGATCTAGCTTGTATTTGCCGGTATTGACAGAGGAATTAAAATATTCATTTAAATTTTTATCAATCTGGTCAAGCTGATGTTGTTTTTTGTCGTTGAGTTCTTTTTCAACCTGTTTCTTTTTTTCATCAGCTTCTTCAAGCAATGCATCAGCAAAACGGCTTAATCTGTCACTTGCCATAAATGTCACCTCGTTTTAATTAAAGTCTGACGCCAACGGCGTCTTTTACATATTCCAGAATATAATCCTCAGGACGCTCCGAACCATGTCGGTCAGGAAGCTCCACTATCAACGGAAGCTTGTTGCTGATTTTTCGTTCAGCTATATACTCAGGACAAAGATTAACAAGCTTTTCTGTTACAAGCAAAACCGCTATTTCTTTGTTTTTAAGAGCTTCATCAAGTGCAAGTCTGAATTTATCCTTTTCATGAACAACTTTGCCTTCGACTCCGGCAAGCCTCATTCCTATCTGAGTATCTACGTTGTCACTTAATAAATAGTATTTCATAAAAGTCCTCCTTTTACTGGAAAAGGATTAACAAGGAAATAATAAGTCCGTACAAAGCGATACCTTCTGCAAGCGCAACGAATATCAAAGATTTACCCATTATCTGCGGATCCTCAGAGATTGCTCCCAGAGCAGCAGAAGCGGAGGAGGAAACCGCTATACCAGCACCAACGCACGCAAGTCCGGTTGAAAGAGCGGCCCCAAGATATTTCATTCCATCAGCAGAAGCTGCAGCTGCATCCGCACCGGCAGCAAAGGCGTCTACAGATCCTGTGATTACGCAGGCAGCAAAAGCAAGCATTAAACCAAAAAA
>CAJLFL010000279.1 GCA_905205855.1 uncultured Eubacteriales bacterium
TTTTTTGTCGGCAGGACTTGTTTATGCAGCGGCAACATTATGGTTTTATTTTGACACAGATTTTTATATGGCGCAGATATATCCGAATTTTAAATCAAGCCAAAAGGCTCATTTGTATGAGCAGGTGCAAAGAAACCATCATGCGGTCGGTTTGTCAAATCATTACAGCCAGAACGGAATTTATATGGCGATTTCGGTATGTGCTTCATTTGCGCTGTTTTTTATGGAATCTCATAAGAACAAGCTGCTGAAGGTTTTATTGTTGTCGGTTGTTTTTATTGCGCTTGTATTAACAGGTAAACGCGGTGCACTGATTTTCTCGGTTTTTGCAATACTTATATCGTATATTATATGTGAAAAGGGCGCTTTTTCAAACAAACTGATAACGGTATTATTTGTGCTCAGCAGTATATCGCTTGTCATATACGCAATTTCATTTTATATAGAAGGCATTGCGGCCTCTCTTGAAAGAATAACGGCAATGTTTTTTACAGAAAACACAGCTTCGGATATTTCTAACGGACGGTTTAAGCTTTATGCAATAGCATGGAATTTCTTTAAGGAGGCTCCCTTATTCGGCATTGGATGGCGTGAGTTCAGCAAGGAGATTGTAAATTTTTATAATCAGGACTCTGTCTTAAGAGATGCACATAATGTATTTCTTCAGTTGTTATGTGAAACAGGAGTTACAGGATTTTTGATTTTTATATCGCTGTTTGTATCAGCAATAGCTCAGACAGTACAGCTTATGCTGAAATGTACGAAAGACTTGCTGTATCTTACGGATAAGACAAAAATGATATTGACGTTTTCGCTGTGTTATCAGATGTTTTTCCTGGCATATTGTATTACGGGTAATCCGCTTTATGATTTGGAAACAGTGTACGTTTATATTATATCAATCGGTTTTTCATCAGGGATATATTTTCAGCATAAAGAAGAAATTGCAAAAATCAACCGGCAGATTACAAATAAATCAAAATATGTCAGATGAGTTTGGAGTGATAAATATGGTTTCAGTTGTCATTGCGGCGTATAACACCGAAAAATACATTGCAAAATGCTTAGAAAGCCTGAAACAACAAGCATATACCGATTTTGAAGCTATTGTCGTCGTTGACGGCGCAACGGATAAAACATCAGATATTTGTGAGGAATTTTCAAAGCGGGACAGCCGCTTTGTCACAGTTTGCAGAAAGAACGGCGGTCTTGCAGCCGCAAGAAATACCGGACTCGAAAGGTGCGCCGCGGAATATGTAACCTTTGTTGATTCGGATGATTATGTCAGTCCGGATTATTTGAAGGCTTTGGTAAATGCAATTAAAACGAATGATTGTGATATATCGGCTTGTGGATATATTCTTGAGGATGAGAACGGAGCTGAAAGATATCATACAGAATACGGGGATAAACTTATGGATAATGAGATATTCCTGAATAATATGATGGTACCGGTCAATCGTTCGTACGGTGCATTTGTTTGCAATAAATTGTATAAGAACGATATTATCAGAAAATACAATATACGCTTTCCGGATGAAAAAAGGTATCTGTTTGAAGATCATTATTTTAATTATGAATATATGAAATATGCAAAGAGCGGGTGCTGCACTTCTTCTTGCGCCTATCATTATATAGCAAGAGAAAACACCGGCATAATACGGGGAATTACCGAAAATAACAAGATAGCAGAAAAATGGTTTCATTATGCGGATGTGTTTGATTTGATTATTGACGATTCTTATAAAGGCTTTGATGAATTTAAAGAGCAGATTAAAATGATGAAGGTCTGGCATAGTTCTACCGCTGCCCGTGTGTTGGCGTATTATGGTAAAAGTAATACGCCGGAATACAAGAATATGCGAAGGTATATAAAGGAAAATATGCTTGAATATTTGAAAACTCCGTATATTGGTGCAAAAAAGAAAATAGGTATGCTGCTTACTTATTTTACGCCAAGGCTTGCATTCAGATTATGGTCATTATAGCAAATTGTCAGGAGGTAAAATGATGGTTTCCGTTATCATTCCGATTTATAACAGGCAAAAATATCTTGCCAGATGCTTTGACGGCATCATTAACCAAACCGTGTCTGATTTAGAGATTATTTTGGTTGATGACGGCTCTGCGGATGACAGCGGCAGAATATGTGATGCTTATGCCGAAAAAGATAAGCGCTTTGGTGTTATACATAAAGAAAACGGCGGCGTTTACTCTGCCAGAAATTCAGTAATAGATATGATGT
>CAJLFL010000280.1 GCA_905205855.1 uncultured Eubacteriales bacterium
GTGATGAGCAAGCCGCCGGTGTCGCCATGTCTTTTTCTACATCCCATGTATACATGTTTTCGGCTGCAATTTTTACACCGCATGCTTTTGCAAACGGAAGTAACTTGAGATACATTTCTGCATTTTCTTCCGCAGATTTATCGTTGTCAGGATGAATAATACATATTTTTCCGCCTGCCTCGGCCGTGAGCTCTAAGGCTCTTTCGTAATAAGAACAGATCTCTGCCGAACTCGATGGAAACGGCGCATGAGACTGGTTACAATGAATGCCGTTGTCGAGGCCTATTTTCTTTAATTTTCTTGCAAATGCAAGATAGTTATTGCCTGAAATCGGATGGTTGGTTAATTTGGCCTTGCCGGTTTCAAAGTTATAGTCAAATGCGCAAAACATGGAAAAATCCCACGCGTCAAATCCGGCCTTTGCCATGTATTCAATGGTTTTTTCCTCTCCAATGATTCTGCTTGCAGAATCAATCTCTGATGAAATAAGCATAATAAACACCGCCTTATAATTTTTTGTGCAGAGTAAAACTAATACAATATTTTTTTCTTTATACAAGCACCCACTCGTACGGGCAAGCCATTGCTTTTAAGCCGGCAGCCCGAATCGATATGACATCAATTGTTTGTTCATGAGGGACAAGGATTTCTCCGGTATCAAAAAACCTGATCAGTTCTGCAAGAAACAGTCTGAAGTAGTCAGACTTTATCTTCAGAATATCGCTCTTGTTATCGTTTTTATTCAGCGTCAGGCGGAACGGAGAATCAAAGGTCTGGTACATTTGCGCCAGACGGCCGTCCTCAAATTCAATGAGCATGGCGGGGTGATCGGCCTCTCCGATAAACATAACCCGTTTTGCCCGGCAGCCCATGAGGCTGACGATGGGCTCAATTTGATGGATGGAGTACATCTCATAGGTTCCCGGCCCTTCACTGTAAATTTTATGGATGTCTTCCTTTTTCACATTTTTCAGCTCGGTGGAAAACCGCAGGGCGGAGCTGGAATAGCATTTTGTGTCATTGGCCTTAGCGTGTGCAAAGATTCTTTCCGCCGTTGCTCTGTCCGGCGCAAAGGTCTTGTCAACATAGACAAGCTTTTTTGATTTTAAGGGGATTTCGCAGAGTTCCTCGTGCATTTCCGGGTTGTCGGGCGAAAGCACGATCAGGCGGTCGCTTTTGTCAACGACTTCCTGGATGCTGTCAAGCAATGCAATGTTGTTTTTTTCCGACCATTCCCGATTTGTCATTCCGCCGATCGGGCTGTCAATCTTTCCGTAGGCATACGCAACTTCATATTTTCCGTTTGACAGTTCCTTGATCATCTGCGGATAGTTGTTGGCGTGCCATTCGTCAAGGTAATAATCGATAAAACCGATTTTCAATTTTTCCATCTCCTTTAGAATAATTTTTCGCGCGTTACAAAATAATACGGGTCATCCTTCATTTTGCCGCAAACGGTATTCCACGTTTTTTCTGCGTCAAACACGTAGCTTTCTGCCTCTAAGATATGACCCATTTCAACTTTCATCAGGTTTGCGAGCCGGCCGTAATTTTGATACCAGCCCGCCTTTCCAATAAACTCGTGGTAAAAAATCTTGCGGTGAATACAGTCGTTTTCATCAATGCAAGCGTATTCTCTATGATATTCCGGCAAGGAATAGTCAAACGTGAAAATGTACGGAACGTTCATATGAATTTCTGCCCCATGAATCATGGTATTATGTGTAATACCGCAACCCACCATCAAGATTTTGCCGTTGTTGTCCTTTAATTTTATAATGGGAGAATGCGTGCCGACTTCTACGTCGTCATCGTAGTGATCTTTAATGTATTTCTCCTTGTCTTTTCCCCATACGGCAAGGGAATGCGTTGGGTGCAAACTGCGGACAACGCCCGGCTTTTTCCTGAATACCTCTGTGGTATATCCTACGTTTGACATGGTATACCTTATATCAAACACAGGATTTGAAAGGGTTACGAAGTCATAGGTAAAAGTGGGCAGCATAAGTGTTCCGTCAGGACCCAGCAATTCCATAAGTGCATCTAAAAATGTGTCAATGCCGCCGTCTACGGTGCCAAGCGACTTGTATGAGGAGTGCATAAGCACTTTATCGCCAGGACAAATGCCAAGCTTTTTCAAGTCGCTGATGATATCAAGTTTGCCCTTGCCCATATTAACCCTCCTAAAGCGTGATCTCCTTGTGTGCCTCTGCCGAACGGTAGATAGCATCCAGC
>CAJLFL010000281.1 GCA_905205855.1 uncultured Eubacteriales bacterium
CTCGGATCACGTGTCAGGAATCCTGCTGCTTTAAGAACAGCTCTGTATTCCTCGTCAACCTCCAGAAGCGCTCTTGCGATACCGTGGCGGATTGCGCCTGCCTGTCCGGTAAAGCCACCGCCCTGAACATTAACCAGCACGTCAAACTTATCGGCAGTTTTGGTCAGCTCCAAAGGCTGCTTTACAACAACCTTTAAGGTTTCAAGACCAAAATAGTCGTCTATATCTCTCTTGTTGATAGTAACAACACCGCTGCCCGGTACCAATCTAACCCTGGCAACAGATTTCTTTCTTCTTCCGGTTCCGTAATACTGTACGTTTGCCATATGACTTCAGTCCCCCTTCTTTAGTTCTGTTCCCAGGCAACAGGAGCCTGAGCCTGATGGTTGTGTTCTGCATCCTTGTAGATACGCAGATTCTTTAAGGCCTTTCTGCCGAGCGTGTTATGCGGAAGCATTCCTGCGATAGCAAGCTCCATAGCCTTTTCGGGGCGGGTTTCCATAAGCTCTTTATAAGAAACCTCTTTAAGATGACCGATATAACCTGTGTGTCTGTACCATTTTTTCTGCTCCAGCTTCTTGCCGGTCAGAACAGCGTCCTTTGCGTTGATTACGATAACGCACTCACCGCAGTCTACGCCCGGGGTATACTGAGGACGATGCTTTCCTCTGAGAATGGTTGCAGCCTGAGCGGCAACGCGTCCCAGCGGCTTTCCGGCAGCGTCGATAATATACCATTTTCTCTCAATTTCATTAGCCTTAGCCATGTAAGTTGACATGATAATACCTACCTCCTGTAAAAACCTTTTTTTGCTGCGCCCATAAGGCATTTGTTCTTAGTACCGCTTAAAAATGATGCTAAAAACAAACGCCTCAATTTTTGACGCTTTGACATTATATAACGTTTTTTCAACTTTGTCAAGTGTTTTTTTAAAAAAATTAGTTTAGCATTATACGAACTCTTATTTTCTCTTATTTACTCTTTTATTCTCTCGTTTACTCGAACTTTATTTTTTATTTACCGAAAGAAAATACGCCGCCCCTCAAAATTGGGGTTTGGATTACTCTCTTTCGATTAGGCATACGGGAGGCAAACACAATATGGTTTAAACAGGCAAATTTAAGAAAATACGGCGTTAAAATGCTCGATAATACGTCAGCCTTACAAGGACAACAATTCAAAAAGATGATGATTTTTCAATTACAGGGCATGTTGTGTTCGACTCCCGTATGCCTAACGGAATTACAAGTGCAGAGCTTGCTGCCGAAATCATGACCGATAAAATCAAAGCTATGCCGACAGAGCTTTCAATCAGGCAGTATATAAACGATCATACGCCCATATGCCCGTGGAAGCAGTCTTAAAAACAGAAAAACAACAAAACACAGGGGTAATTTTATGGATAAATTTTCAATATTGCTGGTCATACTTGCCGGAACTTCATGGGGTACTGCAAGGCTGTTTTCAAACGCACTTTACGGTCTTGGACTTTCACCGTTCCAGGTTTCCTCCGGCAGAATGTTGTTTGCAGCGGTTTTTATGCTGATTTTTTTGCTGCTCTATAACCCAAAACTTATAAGAGTTAAGCCAAAATCACTTATTATTTATGCAGTCTGCGGCATCAGTCTTCTCGGAACCTCCTGCACCTACTATTGGGCAATGAGTCTTACCTCGTTTTCAACAGCAGTTGTGCCGATGTATACATCGCCGATTATTGTCACTGCATTTTCCGCAGCTTTCCTCGGTGGAAAGCTAACTCCGCTCAAGGCGACCGGCATTGCGGGTGCCCTGCTCGGCTGCTGTCTTGTCACGGGTATTATCTGAAATCTGAGATTCAGCGCTTTTGGAATATTTGTAGGGCTTCTTTCCGGAATTTTCTACAGCGTCTACAATCTGTGCGTTAAAATCGAAATGAACCGCGGCGACAATCCCATAAGCGCAACAGCATACTGCTTTATCATCTCGTTTATTGCCTCGCTGTTTATTGCAAACCCTGCAGAAACGCTGACAGCGGTTGCTGCCGCGCCGCGCGCACTGCTTTATATGGCAGGAATGGGCTTTTTTATCGGCGCCTTTCCGTATCTGATATATACCTTTGCCATGCGGAAAATACCTGCGGGCGTTGCCTCATCAATATCCTGTGTAGAGCCGATGGTCGCAACCATTGTCAGCATATTGTTTATGAATGAAAGGCTTACGGTTTTTTCGGCAATCGGCATTGTACT
>CAJLFL010000282.1 GCA_905205855.1 uncultured Eubacteriales bacterium
ATTTTGGGCAATGACGCCCACACCGATTACCGCTACTCTTAATTTCTTTTCCATCTTAAAATTCCTCCTGACAAGTTTTATTATTTTACTATTTTGGTTATACTGTTTTTTAAATTTATTCTGTACTCTATTATCTTTTCGCGGCTGTTGTCCCGTTTTGACAAAAATTCATAGCTTTCTGCCAAAAGCTTTTCAAGATTATTTACCTTGTCCTCCGAAATACTTTCATCAGCCTTCGCCAAATCAATAATGCTTTCCAATTCAAAAATTGATTTTTTCAGGTATTGGGTAATAAACACCGGTTCCGGAACGCTTGTGGTTTCGTTAATGATATTATAAAACTTATCATACTCGCATACCGCTTTACCCTTGGGAAGTTTTTCCCACAACGCCTGATTTTTTACTCCTGCATTGTCGATAATTGCCTTTATATCGGCATTATATTTGCCCGGAATAAACAATTTTGTGTCCCAAACATCAGAACGCTCACCCTGATTTGAATAACTCGGTGAAGTTGTATAATTGTTATATGCTTTTATGTACTTTGAAGTATAGGGAGTGTGAGACTTTTTCTGTAAATTCGATTTTTCTATGACAAAATATTTGTTTTTTATGGGCAGAAAAGCCACATTTCGGCTTTTCTGCCTTAACTGTAATATAGCACAAATTTTACGGCATGTCAAGGGCGGTCTCGCAAGAGAACGTGAATTTTACCCTTGTACATGGCGGAAAATTTGTGCTAATTAAGCCTTCCGTCATACATGATTGACAACTCACCATAGACTTTGCCCCAATTTCTGAGCGGCATTGTCCATTTTTTCGTTGCCTCAAAAGTTGCCAAATACAGTGCCTTTAAAAGCGCCGTATCGCTCGGAAATACGCTTCTTTGACTGTTTAATCGGCGCAGTGCGCTGTTCAGGCTTTCTATCGCGTTGGTCGTGTACATAACCTTTCTGACATCTGCTGAAAACTTGAACATCGGTGATATTACATCCCAATTTTCGTCCCAGCGTTTCATGGCGTTCGGATACCTGTCGTGCCATTTTTCCGTAACCGCAAGCATACGCTCATATCCGGTTTCTTCATTGGGTGCGTGATATATGCTTTTTAAGTCATTTGCGAATGACTTTTTATCCTTTTCCGCAACATATTTCAGAGTATTGCACACCTGATGTACGATACAGCGCTGATGTTCGGTATTTGGATATGCCGCTGAAATTGACTCTTTTATGCCGGAAAGTCCGTCTGCACACAAAATCAAAATATCCTGTACCCCTCGGTTTCTGAGGTCATTTAGCACGCCAAGCCAGTATTTCGCACTCTCATTTTCACCAACGGTTATGCTTAACACTTCTTTTCTGCCCTCGTCATTAATGCCGAGAATTATGTATGCAACTATCTTTTTAACTATATGCTCATCACGAACAGAAAAATGTATTGCGTCAATGAAAACAATCGGATATACCGCCGATAGCGGTCTTTGCTGCAATTCTTCAATTTGGGGCAGTATTTTGTTTGTGACGGCGGTTACCATGCTTTCGCTTACTTCAAAGCCGTATATGTCCTCTACAATATCCGAAATTTGCCTTGTTGTCATGCCTTTTGCCGACATCGCTATGATTTTTTGTTCTATTGCGGATATGTCCTTTTTGCGTTTCTGAACTATTTGCGGGTTAAAATCTCCGTCACGGTCCTGCGGAACATCAATCGGTATTTCACCATACGAACTGCGCAATTTCTTGTGTTTAACGCCGTTTCGATAATCTGTGTTATCACTGCGTTCGTATTCCTCATAACCTAAATGCTCGTCAAGCTCTGCCTCCATCATCTCCTGAATCGTGCCGCCTAACAGGTCTTTCAGTGCCTCCTGAATATCCTCGGCTGTTTTGATGTTGTACTCCTCAATTAAGCCGGCTATGATATTCTTTTTACCTTCACTCATTCTTTCTCGTCTGCGTCTTGCCATAAAAAATTCCTCCTATGATATTATTTATATTCTATCATAGAAGAAATCTCTTTTACAGACTTTTTTTCACACTCTCATATTAGCAGGGGCAGAAAACAAAATTTCCTGCCCCCTAAAAATGTATGATTGTTAAGAATTATATTTATGGGGAAGAATTTCCGCTGCCCTTTCTTCGGGACTTAATTTGTACTTAGGCATAACTAAAACCTCCAAAATGATATTTTTATTATATATCATCTTGGAGGTCTTGTATAGA
>CAJLFL010000283.1 GCA_905205855.1 uncultured Eubacteriales bacterium
TATATATACCTTCCTTTCTCCTTCCATCTCATTCTCCGGTATATATTCTACTATAGCATTGTTGTATGCGCCGTTTGGCATATCCGAAGATCTTATATACCCTTTATCCGCATCATACATACAAATATTGTCAATCCAAACATCCGGTACTTCATCTTTTTCAAGGTTTTCAGTATCATACATAAAGATTAGCTTAAAACCGTTTATGTCTGTCAGTGCACCGCTTGCAACAACCCAATCTGACATCTGACATACTCCATTTATATATAAACTATAGCTTTTCTTTTTGGAGTTATATAAAATCTGGACATTCTGCCAGCCTCCGCCCTGCAGACCCCGAACCTCATAATTATTATGTAACTGCGCACCGTCTTTGCTTGTTTTAAATACCGTCAAATCTTTTCCTGTTCCCTGAAGCGCAACTGACATATTACTGCGATAATTTCCAAATTTAACATCAAATGAAATTCCGGCATTCAACAATGTATCATTTATCTTAATATCTGCAGCTGCCGCTCCATCGCTGAGCTGTAAATAAACAGCTTTATCACGTCCTTTCACTCGATCAACTATACGCACATTTCTGCCGGAAAAGTTTATTCCTTCGGGTGCAGCATTAGTCACTTGCTCATTAAATGTTTTTATAAAAGATATTCGTTTATTTACTTTTGTTATACCGGCAGCGGCTGCCGGTGCAACAGCAAACACCGTTAAAATTACCGCTGCAAGCACACACGCTGTTATTTTTTTCAAATGGATTACCCCCTTTATCCTTTAATAGCACCTACCATTACTCCTTTTGCAAAATACTTCTGCAAAAACGGATAAATACATAAAATTGGCACAGTGGATACAATAATGGTTGCATACTGCAAAGTTTCGCTTATATCCTCTTTATCTACAGACGCTGCTGCTGAATTTGCATCGCCCGTGTTATACAGGATTATCTCACGTAGGATCAGCTGAAGCGGAAATGTGCCGCGATCTGTCAGAAACAGACTTGCATTAAACCACGAATTCCAATATCCGACAGCATAATAAAGTATCAGAACCGCTACAGTCGGTATGCACAGAGGAAGCATTATTCTGAATAAAATTGTAAAATGTCTTGCTCCATCTATCTTTGCACTTTCTTCAAGACTGTCCGGTATCGCTGCAAACGCAGTACGCATAATAATCAGATTATATGTACTGATTGCCGTTGGCAAAATAAGAGACCATAAGCTGCCATCCAAGCCCAGATCCTTTACTGTGAAATAAAACGGAATAATTCCACCCGAAAAATACATTGTAATAACTATAGCTATCGCTATATATTTTTGAAAAAACACATTCTTTCTTGAAAGAAAGTATCCGCCTATAGCCGTAAGAATAATGCTTATCAGTGTACCGACGATAAGTACAAATATTGTGTTTTTGTATCCTGTCCAAATGGAAGCATACTTCAAAACCTCTTTGTACGCCGAAACATTAAATCCCCGCGGCCACAGCATTTTTCCATTTGCCTGCAAAACCTCTGTATTGCTTGACACGGATGCAACTATTATATACCAGAACGGGTACAGCGTTATAATAAGCATAAATATCAGAAAAACTGTATTTATAGCCTGAAACACCTTTTCGCCCCGTGTTAATTTGTTCATATTAAAATGCCTCCTTGCCATTACATAAGTCCTATATCACTTACTCTCTTTGAAACCGAATTCACAATCATCAAAAGCGCAAAGTTAATTACCGAGTTAAACAGATTTACTGCCGTAGAAAAACTATAGCTCTTTTCAAGAATACCAACTTTGTATACATATGTAGAAATTACTTCAGCAGTTTCTGCAGTCATAGGATTATATAAAAGCAAAATCTTTTCATATCCTACGGACAATATGCCTCCCATTCTGAGAATAAACATTATAACTATAGTCGGCAGGATTCCCGGTATAGTAACATTCCAAAGCTGACGCCACTTCCCGGCCCCATCAATTTTCGCTGCCTCATAAAGCTCCTGATCTATCCCCGCAAGAGCCGCCATGTAAAGTATTGAATTCCACCCAACATTTTGCCATATATCCGATGCGACAAATATTGATACAAAATACTTAGGATCATTAAGTAAGCTTGTCTTTCCTCCGGTAAACGTGTTTACAAAAGCACCTATAATACCATCGTTGTTTACAAAGGTTTTTATCATCGCACAGATAACTACC
>CAJLFL010000284.1 GCA_905205855.1 uncultured Eubacteriales bacterium
AACGTCTCAGCAAAGGCGGCGAACGGGTTACAGATACTGTGCAGGAAAAGTTTTTTAAGTATCATACCGTATGCGGACAATGCGGAGGTAGATTCACCCGTCGGAGAAATTGGAGCAAAACACGCGAAAAGTGGTATTGCACTTGCGGTTGTAAAAATACTGTATATATAGATGACAAGCTATTTTACAGTCAGATTCATTCTATTATTAGCTGTGTAATTGCAGAACCCGCATTACTTAATGTGTTGCCACAGGAGAATTCTTTATGTGTACTTACACCGGAGGTTATGAGGGCAGATAAAGAGATTGATCGAATGACAGAAAGAAAAAACATTGACTTTCTGCCTGTAAAAAAGGCAATCTTCTCAAATGTTTCGGACAAATTTGATTGTTGCACACTCGATAGAGCAAAGGCGTTCAGCGGTGTTCTTATGCAGTATTACGGAGAACAAACCGCATCGGATGCTATAAACATCAAGGTGCTTGAAGATACGGTTGATAAAATCACAGTTGATGAGAACGGTATTATTTCGGTTGAGTTCTTGAACGGATGTCGAATTTCAAAGGAGGACAATAATGGAAACAGCAGTAACACCCAGACAGAAAATTATAACTAAAATAGAAGCAAACCCGGCGTTGGTATCAAGAAAAAATTCAAATCGTCCGTTGAATGTAGCAGCTTACTGCCGCGTATCGACTGACGCAGAGGATCAGATAAACAGTTATCGTGCGCAGGTTTCATATTATACGGAGCATATTTCTCAAAATCCGAAATGGCGTTTTGTCGAGGTTTATGCCGATGAAGGTATAACGGGTACTATGGTTAAAAAGCGTGAGAACTTTCTTCGTATGATTAAGGATTGCGAAAAGGGCAAAATAGATATGATTCTTACGAAGTCTGTATCCCGTTTTGCCCGTAACATTGTAGACAGCATTAGTTATATCCGTAAGCTGAAAGCAATGGGGATTGGGATTTATTTTGAAGAACAGAATATAGACTCGCTAAAAGAGGACAGCGAGACATATATCGGTATTTACAGCGTAATGGCACAGTCCGAAAGCGAAAATATCAGTGCCAATGTTTCTTGGGGTATAAGGAAACGTATGCAAAACGGAACCTATGCCTGCCGCTTTAATATGCTTGGGTATCGCAAGGATAAAGATGAAACAGAGCCTCGTATTATTCCGGAGGAAGCCGAAATTGTTCGCACTGTTTTCAAAATGTATGATGAAGGATACAGCTTGGATCAGATTAAATCTTATCTTGAAGAAAAAGGCGTTAAAACCTCCAACGGCAAAACACAGTGGAGTAAAGAAAATATAAGAAGAATGCTCACAAATGAGAAGTATGTCGGCGATGTTATTTATCAAAAGACTTTTAGAACCGATTGCATAAGTAAACATACAAAAGTGAATCGGGGTGAACGGACAAAGTATCTCGTCAGTAACAATCATCCGGCTATCGTAGACAGAGATTTATTCAACGCGGTTCAGGCGGAAATTGCGCGGCGGAGCAGCAAACGACGGACTTCCGATAAAACGCTTACTTCGCTTGGCAAGTACAGCGGCAAATATGCTCTTTCAGAACTTTTAATATGCGCCGAGTGCGGTAGTCCTTATAAAAGAAAAACATGGACAAACGGAAATGAAAAGCGTATTTATTGGCGCTGCCTTAATCGAATTGAACACGGCGCAAAATATTGTCCGCACTCAAAAGGATTTGAAGAAAAAAGGTTACACAGTGCTATATGCAGAGCGTTAAAGAAAGCAGTAAATGATAATGCGGAATCGCTTTTGTTGATTAAGGCAAATCTTGCTTATGCAGTTACCGGAGATGAAGCCAACCTTGATTTGGGGGCTATTGAAAAGCGTATTAAGGAAGCGACAAAGGAAATGGGAGAGTACATGGTGAATTACCGCAACACAGGCGGTGATAAAAACCGGTATCTGGAGTGTATCCAAAGTGCTGCCGATGAAATTAAAGCCCTGCGTGTTCAACTTGAAACCGCAACGTCAAAGCTTGAAAAGTGCGACGAGGCTAATGCCGAGATCAAGCGGCTTTGCGATTGGTTGGATTGCCATGACACTTCCTTTGCTGATTATGATGACATCGTAATTCGTCGGGTTGTGGAGTGTATAAAGGTCTATAAAGAGGGAACAATCAAGGTAATAACAAAATTC
>CAJLFL010000285.1 GCA_905205855.1 uncultured Eubacteriales bacterium
CATTCCAAAAATATCCCCAAACCGCTTGTGTGACAACATAAGTTCTTGCAATTCCCCAATAATCCATGCTGTCCCGTACATCCTTGACCGCCGATTTCAATCCTCCACCGCCGGCTGTAGTGATAATCACCGCCTGCTTATTCCGCATATCAAAATTCGGGCGATGAACAAGCCAGCGATAACCGTAATGATCCAAAAATGATTTTATCTGCCCCGGTGCATGAAAGCACCACACCGGGCAGCAAAATACTATAAGCTGCGACTTTGCAAAAGCCTCGTTTATAGGCTTTAAATACTCATATCCGCCGCATTTATCTTCGTTGCCGTGAAGGCAAACATAACAGCCGCGGCATATATGCGGCATGTCTTTCGGCAAAATAAACTCATAAACCTCATCTATATCAGTCAATTTAGAAATAAGGTATCTTGCCGCATTATACGTGCTGCTGTTTTTTCTGTTGGTTGCGCGTATTATTGTTACATTCATAAAAGACTGCCTCCTTGAGTATATCTCACCAGATTTCAATTCTATCCTCAGGCGCAACCCACATTCCGTCTTTTTCCGTTATGCCAAAAGCCTTGTAAAATTCTTCACAGTTCACAACAACGCGGTTTACGCGCAGCTTATCCTCAGAATGAACATCAGCCTCTGCTGCATACTTGGCATATTCGCGCGTTTTGGTGCTTGCCCACGCATTTGCCATTGAACGATACAACTTTTTATAATCCGGGTTTTCAAGCTTAGAGGCAACCTCTGTAACACACCGGACAGCCCCCTGATCAGAAACATTTTCGCTCAGTGTCAGCGTTCCGTTCATTGGGACTCCGGGGATTCCCTCCTGCCTGTCATAAAAATATACTGTTTTTTCACATCTCTTTTCAAATTCGGTATAATCCTTTTCCGTCCACCAATCGGCAGCATTTCCGTTTTCATCAAACTTTGCCCCGTTATTATCAAACGCATGTGTGATTTCGTGCGCTATAACATATCCGATTGCGCCCAAATTCTCCTCATACGAAGCGTTCACATCATACATCGGCAGCTGTAAAATAGCTGCCGGGAATGTAATATCGTTAGAGGTCGGACTGTAGCATGCATTTACCATATACGGATACATATCCCATGTTGTTTTGTCAACAGATGTGCCCTGACAGCTTAAAAGCTCATTCTTTGACGCCTTTGCTATCTCAATAATATTTTCAAAATAACTGCCGCCATCTGCTTTTGATTTGATGTTAGCATTGTCAAGATAGCTTCCCCATTCATCAGGATAGCCTATTTTTATATTCATTTTATCAAGCTTTTTTATTGCCTTTTCTTTTGTTTCGGGACTCATCCAGCTGAGATTTTCTATCCGGCTTTTGTAAACGGAAATTATATCTCTGACCATTTTTAGGACGTTTTGTTTAGCCTCCCCGGTGAAATATCTTTCAGCGTATATCTCACCTATATAATCCGGCATTGCCGAGGTCATAATAAGAGCGGCTCTTTCCTCATCGGAGTAGCTTCCGGAAATCCCCAGGTATTCCGCATTGAATGTATCGGCAGCATTGATAAATTCCGTAGAAAGCGCACCGCCGTAGCTATTAAGCAAATAAAGCTTTGCCGCTGTTTTTAGCACTTCAAGATTTTCGTTGTTAAACAGACGCGAAAACTCCTTTACCGATTCGGGATTGCTGATAAGGATTTTTTCTTCCTCTTTTATCCCGGAATCCTTTAAAACAGCCTCTATATCCATATTCGGCAGCATATCTGAAATTTCATCAAGCGTAAACGTGTTATAGATTTTGTCAACGTTGCCGCTCTCCTCCGGACTAAATGATTTTTCTGACAGTGTTTTTTCAAATTCATAAAAATCAACTGTCTTTTTATCTATATCCGATTCTCCGGCAAGTGATAAAAGCGTTTTCAAATATTTGAAATAAGCATTTTTTTGTGTTTCAGTCGCCGAGGTATAAAAGCTTTTTGTCATCATCGGCTCTATGCTTCCGAAAACAGGTATATACTTTGTACTGTCTTTTAAATCAACCGTGATTGAAAATGCAAAATACGGTGCAAAACAGATTTCATTTTGCATAATGCACTGACACCTTGCAAGAGCATGTATATCCTCAGACTCATTTATCAAATCAAGAAACTGTATTATAGATTAAACACATACC
>CAJLFL010000286.1 GCA_905205855.1 uncultured Eubacteriales bacterium
GAGCAAAACGCATATATCACGCGAGCGGAAAATATAAAATAAGACAAAATCCTTTTGGAGCCTAACTTTTATGAATAAAAAATTTTTAAACATCGTTTTGCCGGTCATTCCAATGATTTTATGGGGATCCTTATTTCCTTTTGTAAAAATCGGGTATGATGCATTTTCAATCAATGCAAACAATATCGGCGATATCATCATGTTTGCGGCAATGCGCTTTTTCGTGTGTGGCCTTGTAGGGTGCGTCATTGCGCTGGCAACCGGTGCGAGAATAAAAAAACCGATATTGAAAAGTGCCTTCAATCTTTTCAATATCGGAATCTTCTCCGTAGTGTTGCACTATACGTTTGTCTATGTCGGGTTAACGCTGACCGATGGTTCAAAGGCAGCAATTCTCAAGCAGCTGGGACCGCTTTTATATGCTTGTTTTTCGTTTTTGTTTATCAAGTCCGAGCGCTTTAGTGTTTATAAGATATTGGGTGCGGTTATTGGATTTTCTGGGATACTTGTTATCAATCTCGGCGGAAATGTAGGCGGTTTATCTATGGGAGATATACTTATTTTGCTTGCATCTCTGTGCACGGTAATATCTCTGATTTTGACCGATCAGTGTGTGTGCGGCATATCGCCCCTTTGGGTCACAGGGTTATCACAGTTTCTAGGCGGCGTTACACTGTTTGTTTTGGGGCTCATGATGGGAGGCAGATTGCCTGTCTTTAACGCGTATGCAACCGCCGTTTTTGCGTACATATGCTTTGCGTCTACCGTTGCATACACATTATTTTTCTATGTTCAAAAGCAGGTGCCGTTGTCAAGATTGTTTATTATTAAGTTTGCGGAGCCGTTGTTTGCCTGTGTGTTCAGTGCAGCGCTGCTTCGCGAAAACATATTTCAGATACAATACCCGATTGCATTTATTTTGATATCTTTCGGCATTGTTCTGGCATATAAAGAAAAAAGGAAGGTGCAACCATGAAAGTGAACGTGGTGGAAATAAAGAGATTTGCAATACACGACGGCGATGGGATACGAACAACCGTATTTTTCAAGGGCTGTCCGCTCAAATGTCTGTGGTGCCACAACCCCGAAACGCTTTCGCCAAAACGGCAGCTTGCATTTTACGGACACAAGTGTGTTATGTGCGGAAAATGCGCGGAGGTTTGCAGCCTCCACAGTCTTTCCGGCGGTATTCATACGATAAACAAGGAAAAATGCATCCTTTGCGGAAGGTGCGCCGAGGTCTGTCCTCAGAGTGCGCTTGAAATATTCGGAGAGGATATGACAACTGACGAGGTATGCGCCGCACTGCGCAAGGACAAGAGCTTTTACGATGAGAGCGGCGGAGGTATCACGTTATCCGGCGGCGAGTGTCTGCTGCAAAGCGAGGCGTGCTGCGAGATCTTGAAAAAAATGAAACAGGAAGGCATCAATACGGCGGTTGATACTTGCGGATTTGTTTCAAAAGAGGCTCTTGACTCGGTGATGCCGTACACAGATACGTTTTTGTACGATATAAAGGCAATAGAAGAAGAGGTGCATATAAAGTGCACCGGACAATCCAATAAAATTATTTTGGATAATCTTATATATTTGGATCAATGCGGCGCAAAATCTGAGATACGGATCCCATACGTTCCCGGGTATAATGATCATGAAATAGGGAAAATAGGAGTTTTCCTATCAAAGCTAGATCAGGTAACAGGCGTGAGAGTTCTGCCATATCACAATTATGCCGCAACGAAGTACAGCGCTTTAAAGATGCCGTGTACATTGCCCGAAAAATTGCCTGCGCCTGAGGAAATAGAGGAAGCAAAGAAAATCATTGCAGGCTTTGGATTAAATGTAATTGATTAAAAAGTCATGGTACAATGATGGGCTGAAAGCCGGGTTGCGGCTCTCAGCCCATAAAATTTGCTTTGCTGATCGATGCGCTTATACAAGCACCCACTCGTACGGGTGATTCATTGCTTTTAAGCCGGCAGCCCGGATCGATATAATATCAATCGTTTGTTCGTGAGGGACAAGGTAATAATCAATAAAACCGATTTTCAATTTTCCCATCTCCCTTGGAATATTTTCTTTATTTTAAGATGGCAGGAATCTCCTAAAGCGTGATCTCCTTGTGTGCCTCTGCCGAACGGTAGATAGCATCCAGC
>CAJLFL010000287.1 GCA_905205855.1 uncultured Eubacteriales bacterium
GAACAATCTGCAAAGATACGCTTTTGTAATATAAAATCCATCAGCTATTTCATCAAGATTTTCAATAGAATCATAATTTCGCGCAACATATTCTATTATTTCCTCAGCAGTCTTGTTTTTACATTCTATAACCTCAAAATCGGAATTTGTGTTAAGTATACGCAACACATTTACAAACTCCATAACACTGTTCGGATTTTCAGAAAGCTTTTCAAGTGATGTAACAACCGACTCAATTTCTATATCTCTGAGATGAACCTTTTTATGCTCAAAGCAGTGCAGTATAATTCTCCGCGACTCCTCTGTAAAATATTTTTTCAAAAATTTATCGTTAAAGTAAAGTAAATAACGCCTGTAGCTGCCGCCGCGCGTAGCATGAAGCTTATTCGGCTTTACAAGTACAACGTCGTTCTTTTTAAGTTCTACAATTTCATCTTCAAAAACATATGTGCGCGTTCCTTTGACAAGTATATAAACCTCGTACGCCTCGTGATAGTGCATAGTCGGCATATTTGAATTATCCTTACACTCACGCACCTGAACGCTTATACCGTCATTCGCACAATCCAACGCACGATCAATGATTGACATTTCGTTAAGATATATTGTATCAGCTAAACCGTTCACATTCACCACCTCGCTATGTCAATATAATACAGTATCTTGTATAAAAAGTCAATATTATTCATTGATTTTATTATAAATTTGATGTAGACTATGCCTGTCAGACAAAAACGAAAGGAGTTTTGCAAAATGAAACGTGAAGGCAGCAAAGTATCAGATATTAAAATTGCATATATCGGCGGAGGCTCAAGAGGATGGGCATGGGGCTTTATGAGTGACCTTGTATCACACAGCGACATCAGCGGCAGTGTGTACTTATACGATATTGATTATGAAGCAGCACAGCATAATGAAATAATCGGAAATAAGTTTAATGATGCAGAGGGTGCAAAAAGCAACTGGAAGTATAAAGCATCAAAAACCGCAGAAGAAGCTTTGACAGGTGCAGATTTTGTTATAATCTCAATCCTGCCCGGTACATTTGATGAAATGGAATCTGATGTCCATGCTCCCGAAAAGTATGGAATTTATCAGTCGGTCGGCGACACCTCCGGTCCCGGAGGAATAATACGTGCAATGCGTACTATTCCGATGTATGAGGAAATCGCTGAAAATATCAAAAAATATTGTCCGAAAGCATGGGTTATCAACTACACCAATCCTATGACTCTTTGTGTCAAAACACTTTACAGAGTATTCCCGGAAATCAAGGCTTTCGGATGCTGCCACGAGGTTTTTGGTACACAAAAGTTCCTTGCCGAGATTGTTAAGGAAACATTTGGCGTGGACGAGGTTGACTTCCATGAAATCAAGGTTAATCCTGTTTCGGTCAACCACTTTACATGGCTTACAAGCGCTACATACAACGGTATTGATTTACATCCGTATTATAAAGAGTTCTGCGAAAAATACAAAGATACAGGCTATTCCAAAGGCAGAAATAATAAGCACAACAGTATTAACAATAACATCTGCTGTAAGGAAAAAGTTAAGATGGATTTATTCTTAAAATTCGGTGTTATTGCAGCAGCAGGCGACAGACATCTCTCAGAGTTCTGCGAAGGCAAGTGGTATCTTGAGAGTCCCGAAAGAGTCAAGGATATGCATTTTAATCTTACTTCTGTTAAATGGAGAAAGGAAGAACTCCAGGAACGTCTTGCAAGAAGTGCGCGCCTTGTCAGTGGTGAAGAAGCTGTTAAAATTAACGAAACAGGCGAGGACGGTGCAAACCAGATTCGCGCATTGCTCGGACTGCATGAGTTTGTTACCAATGTAAATATACCAAACTACGGTCAGATTCCGAATCTGCCCATCGGCGCGGTTGTTGAAACAAACGCAGTATTCCGCAACGGAAACCTTACACCTGTATTTGCAGGACCTGTACCTGAGAGCATATACCCGCTTGTATCGCGTATCTGCGGTGAGCAGGAAAATGTTTCTGAAGCAATCGCAAACCGTGATCTTAACAAAATCTTTACTGCATTTGCAAATGATCCGCTTGTTACCTGCAGTCTTGATGATGCAAAGACGCTGTTTAAAGGAGTGATTGATAATAACTCTGAA
>CAJLFL010000288.1 GCA_905205855.1 uncultured Eubacteriales bacterium
GACGGAAAACGCGGTCTGTGCGAGAGTGCTATGCCTTGGCTAGCTTCTTATGTCAAATGCGTCAACATATCCCTGTACGACAGAATACCCCTGCTGCATCATAAGATTTATCTCAAAGAGAAAGTTAGAATCAACAGCGTTGTCAGCATCAATGACAACAAATGCATCAGTATCAGATTCAAAATCCACTATTTGAGCAAATGCATCCGAAAGCGCCATTCCCTTTGATGTTTTGTCTGTTGTACGAGATAATACAACCGCACCGTATTCGATTGCTTCCTGTGCGGTTTTATCAGTGCAAAAATCAGCCATGACAAAAACCTTAAAAAGTTCTTTTGGGTAACTTTGCTGTTTAAGAGATAGAAGCGCTGTTTTTATTACGCCTTCTTCGTTATGTGCAGGGATAACAACTGCAAATTTATTATACTTGTCTTTAGGTGCTTTATATTTAAACGGAAAAAGTGAAAATAATGATACTCCCAAATAAAAAACTGAAATAACGAATAGAAGTATCTGAAAAGCATCAATAATAATATTTACAGCATAATACCCCATTAAATCACCTTAATATACTATTATTTTTTATTGACTTCAATCACATACCATATGAATGCCGCAACAAGATAAACAGCAATCAATATCATCGGAACACGCACATTCCAGTATGAATTAATCATAAGTCCCGGATTTGACAAAATTACTCGTGCACACTTTTCGATAATCGGACGCAATATATTATAAAGCGCAAGCCACAAACTTACCATGGTACACACGCACATAAATATACCATAATTTATAAAACGTCTGCTGTTCTTTACCTCTTTAATCTTAGGATAAACAAACAAAACAACAGCAGCAACAGCAAAAATGCCAGTAAACACCCACATAAGCGGCTGCATATATGAAAGATAGCCCATATTACGATAGCCTCTGTAAACGCCGGTCAACGCAAGCATGCCCAGTATACCCCAGCACAGATTTATCATATACCAATTAGTTAAATGTTCTTTTCTGTTGTATCTTTCTTTATTTTTCTTTACAGTTGACATAATTACAACTCCTTTATGTAATTAAATTTGATTTTTTTCATACATTACAATCGAAATAACGGCAGATGAAACTGTTTCTGTTCGCAAAATACGCTTACCCAAGCCTGTCAGTTTTATATTATTCTCATTAGCGTACTCTGCCTCTGCATCCGAAAATCCTCCTTCGGGACCAATTATAATTCCTATTGTATTAAAATCTGCCTTTAGTATATTTTTTAATGACCTGTCATCCCTGTGACCTAATATTTCATAAGGCATTACTGCCATATCAAGATGATTTGCAAGCTCGACAGCTTCCGGAAAGGAGTATGGCTCAGTTACTTCCGGCACAATACCGCGGCCGCACTGTTTAGCAGCCTCAAGCGCAACTTTGTTCCATCGTTTTATCCGTTCGGATTGTTTTTTTCCGTTGTCAAGACGTACAACGCATCGTTCCATATCAACAGGCACTATTTCAAATACACCAAGTTCAACGGATTTTTGAATAATGCTTTCCATTTTTCCGCTTTTCGGAATTCCTTGAAAAACTGTAACCTTTATGTCAGGCTCTGACGCGGAAAATGATTCAGAATCAATTTTTGCAGTACATTTATTCTTTTCTATTTGAGAAAGTTTACATATATACTCTTTGCCCGTACCATCGAAAACCGTAATTTTATCTCCGATTTTCATCCTTAGTGTTCTTGTTATATGCGATGCATCATCAACTATATAAACAATATCACCAATTATATTTTCCGGTTCAGTAAAAAAACGATGCATAGCTACCTCCTAATTATAGTATCATATTCAATTACTTATTGCAAGATTCGTTACCTAATTGCAACAATTTTATTACATGATTTAAAACCTTTTCCAAGTTTTCGGCGAGAGCAGAAGAAGAAGCGGGAAAATTTCCAGTCTGCCGGCAATCATATCAAACATAAGAACAAATTTTGATAGCACAGAAAACTTTGCAAAATTTTCTGTTGGTCCAACAAGCGATAAGCCCGCTCCAACATCATTCAATGTTGTTGCCACAGCGGTAAAAGTTGTGGTAAAATCAAAATTATCAAGACTTATT
>CAJLFL010000289.1 GCA_905205855.1 uncultured Eubacteriales bacterium
CTGAACGGATTTTTATATACAGCGGATACAGGCGGCTCATATCCTGCCACAAAGTTTTTAAACGCTATACGTTCCGCCGTACAATACGCATTTTTTCCCTGAAACTCCTGCCATAAATCAGCAACATCCTTAGGCGTAAAATCACGTGTACATTTCTCTACCAAAACATTTGCAAGCACTGTGTAATTTGTATCATCATCAACCGGAGCACAGCTGATTCTGTCCGCCCAGCATAAGTTTTTTGAATAATTAAACTTTTTTTCCATTTCCTCTGTTATATCATCGGAGACTATATATCTGTGCATGGGATAATTATTACTTTCCTTGAGCAGCGGAATAAACTCATATGTTCTTCTTCCCTCAATTGGCTTGCCCAAAAGACATCCGCATATGCGCCCCATCCATGCTCCGTAAATCTTTTCGCGGTAATTATTGGGTATATCTGCTGCTGCAAATTCTTCATTATCCCTCAGTCTTTTTATACTTTCTATCTCGGACGGCTCAATATATTTATATCCATCTACTATATCGGCAGAGCATACTATATTAAACAAAATATCAGCCATATCCTCACGGTATTTACCGCTCGGCATCTGCATTACTTCGTTAAAAAGCCCTTTATACTGTTTTATATCCTTGCCTTCCTCAATCGATTGGCGATACTCAGTAAGAAGCTGACCGGGATAAGATTCCCAGTGGTGCTGGTTTTCATAAGCTACGGCAAGCTGTTTTACCTCTGTTCTTTCCTTCGCAAGGCGTTTGCCGGTATTAAGTATGATTGTATCAAGTGACACGCCAAATCTTGCTGATATTTTAATCAGTTTTTCCAAATCCGGAACGCTTTGACCGTTTTCCCACTTCTGCACTGCCTGCCTTGACACATTTAAAAACTCGGCAAACTGCTCCTGTGTCAGCTTATAATAAGTTCTTAATTTATAGATATTTTCGGCAATATTATTCACGCATAACGCCTCTCTTTCGTATTTTATAATTCGATTATACCTCTGTTTGAATTTATTTTCAAGCAACTGTTATCAGCAATAAATGCAACCATCGGTTTGCTTTCTGTTTATATCGGCTGACATCTTTCAAAAACAACAATCTCCTGATTGCATGGCATACAGTGTTTTAACTGTTAAAAAACTTTACGATCCCTACATATATTCCCCAAGCAAGCTTTTGCCGATAACTTTCCTCTTTCAGCAAAGCTGCCTCCTGAGGATTGGATAAAAATCCACATTCCACTATAACCGACGGAACAAGCGTATTTTTTAAAATAAATATTCCCTCCGCCTTTTTTGCCTGTCTTTCATTGCCATCATTCAGTATCTCTTTAAGCGATGCCTGTATTTCCTCTCCAAGCTGTTTGCTTTCCTGTGGCTGCGGACTGTAAAAAACCTGTGCGCCCCTGTATTGCTCCTGAGGGAATTTATTCATATGGACGCTTACAAAAACATCTGCCTCTGCGGTTTCTACAAGTTTTTTTCTGTTTTCCAAATCCGATTTTTTGGCGCTTTTGCCGTCAGTATCGGCATCCGCTGTTGACCTGTCCTCATCTCTTGTCATAACAGCTATTCCGCCTCCCTGAGATATATATTCCTCAAGATATTTTGCAACACTTAAATTTATATTCTTTTCTTCAAGTCCGTTGGCTGACGCACCGGCATCAAAGCCGCCATGGCCGGCATCTATAACTATTGTTTTTCCGGACACAGGAATTGACATGGCTCCTGTTATCGGTTCTTCATTGTTATTTAAAACGCCGCACAGGCACAATATCCCAAACGCCGCAATAATTGCTGCAATAATCGGAAATTTCTGTCTGAAAAGATAAGTCATTTTTATCACCCCGTGCTTATTTATATGAAAACACATAGTCAAAAATACCGTTTAAATCGGATATTATTCGCCTTTCGTTTAGCCGAAATGGAATTTACAGACATGCCACCCGGCTGAACAAATAAGCTTTATAAAAACTGCTAAAACCATAAAAGCCGCATTTATTATTATCGGCTGCAGACAACCGGCATCCTCGACAAATCTTACCAAAGTATGACGCTTCCTGTTGACGTATAAAAAATTTTGTGTTAGACTTAGTCTAAAGAACT
>CAJLFL010000290.1 GCA_905205855.1 uncultured Eubacteriales bacterium
TTCAATTAATGAAAGAATACAGGCGTTTGGTGCGATAAGACAAAGGTTTAGGGGGGATTTGTATTGAGAATACAGCTTGGCGGATATTTTGACAGAAACTTCGGTGATGATGTTATGCAGCTGATAACGGTGAACAATATGTTGGAACATGACTTTTATGTATGTTGCTCGCAGAGAGAATTTCTGACACACTTTAGCGGCTGTAAGAATGTGCATTTGTGTGATTCAACACCGCAGACCGAGGCTTATGTAAATGTTATAGGGACAGGCTTTAAGTACGATTCAAAGCTAAGCATCATATCAAAGCTTGTATATATGACTCATGAGGACAGCCTTAAAGGAAAAAAGACGGCTGTTATTGATTGCAGTGTTGATAAATCCAAAAATGCAATACAGCGTATGCTTGTAAAAAGAGAACTTAATAAATACAGACTTATATCATGCCGTGATGAAGTTTCAGAGGAAATTGTATCGGATATGACAGAAAAAAGCATTGTAAGGCGTCATGAGGATATTGTGTTTGCGGCCAATAATGAATATATATATAAGAATACAGGTGAAGACTGTCTGGGAATCATACCCGTCCAGCGGGGATACAGCGAAAATAATTTTGATTATTATTCCGCATTGGCAAATGCCTGTGACCGATATGCGGATATGCATGGTAAAAAGGTTTTGATTTTTGCACTGGATACCGGTAACGAAAATGATATCCTTGCGGCAATGTCTGTACGCCGTTTAATGAAGCATCCGGAAATGACAGAGATCATAGCATACGATTCGGCACCTGAATATATATTTAAAAACATAGCAAGATGCGGAAGAATTATAAGTTCGCGCTTTCACGGTGTAATCGCGGCAATGCTGTCTGGTGTTCCCGTTGCTGCGGTATCAGATACAAGCAAAATTGATATACTATCCGAAAGGTTCGGCTTTGGAAAGATTGCAAAACAGGATTTAAAAGCACAGGAGCTGACGGAACTTATAGAAGGGGCAAACGCTTCCGTATATTTGTCTGAAAGCATAAAAAGTGATGCACGCAGACATTTGACGGAACTTAAAAACTATATTGAAAATTAGGTGACGGCAGAATGGTTAAGGTATCGGTTATTGTTCCGGTATATAACGGAGAAAAAACAATAAGGGCATGTATTGATTCACTTTTAAATAAGAGTATGAGGGAGATAGAGATTATTGTTGTAAATGAAGGCTCGGATGATAATACATTAAAAATCCTCAATTCATACGCCGATAGAATTATACTGATAAACCAAAGTAATGCGGGTCAGGGCGCTGCAAGGAATACAGGGATAAAGGCGGCAAAAGGTGAGTATATCGGTTTTGCAGACGCGGATGATACTGTCCGGAGCGATATGTACCAATCTATGTATGAACTTGCAAAAAAAGACGGCTGTGAACTTGTGCAGTGCGGCATACATGATATAAAAGAGGACGGGGCAGAAAGCGACAGAGCGGCTTTTGCGGCTTCTGTGACCATCACCGACCGTGCGGACTATATATTTGAGTATTTTTATCATAACAAGCATACTTTTGAGATGTGCAACAAGCTTGTAAAAAAGAGCTTTCTTGAGGAAAACAACTTGTCATTCGGCGATACAAAAAAGTATTTTGCAGAGGACTTAAAGCTTAATGCGGAAATGCTTTTATGTCTTAAAAAGATTCGCTTTACAGATAAATGCTATTATAATTATAATATAAAATACAGCGGTCACTGTCTGAATGATTTGACAGGAAGAATACCTAAGGTTATTGATTTGTTTGAGGAAGTTTTGAGCCGCAGAATGGGAACTGAAGTGAGAAAGAGTCTTGAATGTACGGCGGCGCTTATATTGCTTTTATATTGCAGAGCCGTTGCTGAGGCAGAGCCATTATACGCTGCCGGACTGCTGCGTAATAAGACTTTAAGAAGATATGTTAAAACCTCTATGCTTTACAGAAGCGGTTTCAAGCATTTTTGTTTATATTTATTTATATACTGCTTTCCGCCGCGAGTAGTGTTGTTTATATTAAACATTTTAATGCGATATTAGAAAAATGTAGGTTTGTCAATGATGTGTTACACTTTTTAAAAAAATTCGCCATCTA
>CAJLFL010000291.1 GCA_905205855.1 uncultured Eubacteriales bacterium
CTGCTACCGCAAAGGAGTTTATCAAAAAGATAAAAGAGGCGCGCGCACAGTAGTACATAATTATATCGGAATTATAACATAATATAAGAGGAGTGTTTTTACAGTGGCTAAAGTAGTTACAATGGGCGAGATAATGCTTAGATTATCAACACCCAATCATGAAAAGTTTATTCAGGCGGACGAATTTGACGTATGCTATGGCGGCGGAGAGGCAAATGTTGCCGTTTCTCTTGCAAATTACGGACATGATGCAGCATTTGTTACAAAGGTTCCGGAAAATCCTATCGGTGAATGTGCAGTTGCTGCATTGAGAAAGCATAATGTCAATACATCATATATCGCAAAGGGCGGAGAGCGTCTTGGTATATACTTCCTTGAAAGCGGAAGCGCAATGCGCGCATCAAATGTAGTTTATGACCGTGCTCATTCTTCGATTGCTACAGCGACAGCTGCGGATTTTGATTTTGATGCAATTTTTGACGGCGTGGATTGGTTCCACTTTACAGGAATTACTCCTGCTGTTTCGGATGCGGCTGCAGAGCTGACCGAGGCAGCTCTTAAAGCTGCAAAGGCAAAGGGCGTTAAGGTATCTGTTGACCTTAACTTCAGAAAAAAGCTTTGGAGCAGTGAAAAAGCTCAGAGAATTATGACAAATCTTATGCAGTACGTTGATGTTTGCATCGGTAATGAGGAGGACGCTGAAAAGGTTCTCGGATTCAAGCCGGGTAAAACAGACGTTACAAGCGGTGATCTTGAGCTTGCCGGATATGAGGATATATTCAAGCAGATGGTTGAAAAGTTTAATTTTGAATATGTTATAAGCTCGCTCCGTGTAAGCCACAGTGCATCCGATAACGGTTGGTCTGCATGCATATATTCAAGAGATACAAAGGAATTCTATCATTCAAGAGAGTATCGTATTCGTCCTATCGTAGACCGTGTCGGCGGAGGCGATTCATTTGCCGGCGGTACAATCTGCGGTTTCCTTGACGGAAAGAATTTCAAAGATGCACTTGAGTTTGGTGTTGCTGCTTCTGCACTTAAACATACAATCCCCGGTGACTTTAACTTGGTATCACGTAAGGATGTTGAAAACCTTGCCGGCGGTGACGGCAGTGGCCGCGTACAAAGATAAGCTAAGTGATGTTTTACATAAAAGGAGTTGCGGCTTTTTTGCCGCAGCTCCTTTATTGAATGGAGGGTTTTGTGTGAAAAAACATTTAAGGCAATTTACTTTAATGCTGATAGGCACATTTTTAGTCGCTGTTGCTACAAGTGTGTTTTATACACCGAATAAGATTGTCTGCGGAGGGGTTTCCGGTATGGCAACGATATTATACTATACCTTCTCAATTCCTCTCGGACTCAGCTATGCCGTGATAAACATTGCATTGCTGCTGCTCGGCTATAGGGTTCTGGGCAGAGATTTTACGCTTAAAACCTTAGTCAGCATAGTGATGCTTTCGATATTTATTGAGATAATGTCACATGTTCCGGTGGCTACAAATAATCTTATTCTTGCTGTATTATTCGGAGGAATCCTTTATGGCTGCGGATTGGGGATAACGTTTATTTCAGGCTCAACTACCGGCGGTACGGATATATTGGGACGGTTGCTTCAATATAAATATCCGACAATGCCGATAGGCAAGCTGTTGCTGCTTATTGACGGAATGGTTATAGCGGTTTCACTTATTGTGTTTAAGCAGATGGATTTAGTCCTGCTCGGAATAGTCGGACTGTTTGTTCAGACTCTTGCTGTTGACGCATTGATAAAAAGAATGAATATTTCAAAGCTTGCGTTTGTTATAACAGATAGAGGAACAGAGATTGCAAAAAAACTGATAAGCGGTTCGCCGCGCGGTGTAACTATTATAAATGTTATCGGAGCATATACAATGCAGGATAAGCAGCTGCTCTTGTGTGCGCTTAAAGAAAGCGAGATAACACAGTTTCAGAATACGATTCTTGCAGAAGATTCTGAGGCGTTTGTTATTTTTTCAGAATCACAGTTTATAGTGGGAAACGGATTTTTAGTATACAGATAAACAAAAGCCCCGTCGGATATATCCGACGGGACTTTT
>CAJLFL010000292.1 GCA_905205855.1 uncultured Eubacteriales bacterium
GTCAGCGGCTCGTTTTGCGTATAAACAGCATCAAAGCCGTACACCTATTCGCCGCCGTCTGTCGTTGCCCAGCCTACTTGCGTGTAGCCCGTGCGTGTGAACAAAGCGCCTGGCAGCGTGAGGGCAACATTATGGCGCTTGCTCTCCGTCATGGGTTCGCCTGCGCCGTACGCGCCGGGGAGATAGGTGACATCATAGTCGCAGACGAGTAAAAGCTCCGAAACATCCGCCGGTACGGTATCGCCGGGTCGGTAGAAGGCTCCGTTTCCGTCCGTCCACCACAGCAGCGCATTTTCGGAGGCGGCATCCGGGCGGGGCAGTCCCTCGGCAGAGGGTGCTTTGAAGCTCTCGCCCTTTTTCACGATGATGTTGATCCAGTTCTGCTGCTCGCCGGGCATATAACCGGCTGTGACCAACGCAACTACCTTCAGGCTGTCGGCGGCAAGATCTGTCGGCAGCTCAAGAACGGGGCGGAAACCGACGTGTGTATCAAATCTTGTGGGCGCCCCCCCAAGCTGATTACGACCGCTGCGCACAGATCTGATTATACTGCCGCTGGTGTTTGTATCCTGTCCCCATGTCCAGATTTCCGACCATGACGGCGTTGCAAGCAACAAATTTTTAATAAAACCGGAATCCTTAAAAAGGATCTGATCCCACTCGTTATTCTCCGGTATACCTTGGGATGAGGAAGAGGCGTAGGTATTGCCGATAGTAGGAGCACGAAGAGTATAATCAACATCATTCACAGTGCAGGGGTTACCGAAAATATAATCTGCGGCGTTCAGCATATCATAGCTTACATCTGTTGTGAGTATATGATCAGCTATGAACAGACTGTGCAGATATGCATGGCCGTAAGGCGCACTGCTGTCTGTAGTATTGGCAGCCTTGTCAGAGGAGTCAAGTACGCCGCCCGATGCAGGCTTCAGCACATAGCCGTCCAATGTTCCTATATAGGTAAAGGGTACATAGTGTAATGTGGTATCGGGAAGATTAGCGTTCACCGTACCGGGAATGCTCTCGCTTGACAGATCAAAATAATAGGTTTTGCCGACTTCAACACCGGAAAACTGCTGGGCCGTATCCCATCGTGCCGCAACACATATATGATCATCAACAACATCCCTTGTAAAATCCCACTTAGTACCGTCTGCCTTATACCAGCCGAGGAAGGTGCTGCCGGTGTTGCTTGTTGGAATTTCCGGCTCGACAGCCAGGTTCGAGCTTTGATAAGGCATTATCTGCACGGCATATGGCGCGCCGTTAGCCAAGTAAACAATCTCACGGGTCGTTCCGTTGGAAGGCGGAACATAAAAGAGACCGTATTTGACGACACCGTAGCTGTCTGCATCAAAAACATTCACCTTTTTTCTGAAGACAGTGACCCCGGCAAGGTCGTCGCGGGTGGTGATCTTACTGTTTTCCCTGAGAGCTACCGTTGCGTCAACCTCGCCGCCGTTAGCGTTCATGATAGCCCAAACTTCCAGATATATGCCGGGATCGTTTCCGCAGCCTACGATCCTGCCGCCGGTCATGGTCAATGTACCGAAGCTTACATATACGCCGCTGCCTAATTTATCGGAATCACAGCCGACTATATTACCGCCGGTCATAGTGAATTTCGTATCAGCCGAGACAGCGACTCCACCGCCGCCGGAACGCTGTTCGGTTCCGGTGCTTGTGATAATACCGCCTTTAACGGTTATATCGCCGTTTTCATCAAGCTGCCACCGACCGTTTTTATCATCCGCTTTAAAACGGTGTTCGGTTGTGGGTCTGCTGTCGATAAGCGTCAGGTCGCCTATTTTTTGGTTTTTCTTTTCCACCCGGATAACAGAATTATTCCCGGTCATTTTCAGCATGTATCCGTTGAGATCAAGAGTGACGGTACGGGTCACGCTAAATGCCTCGCCGGTAACAATATCCTTTGTCAGCCGAATACCCGGCACGCTGCTGTCTGCCAAAGCATTTTTCAGCTCTGCCGCACTTGCGACATCCTTAAATGCAATATCCGCGGCAAACACGCCTGTCGGTACAAAGCAGATTACCATACATAGAGTCAGCAG
>CAJLFL010000293.1 GCA_905205855.1 uncultured Eubacteriales bacterium
AGCGTAACTGAAAACATGAAAGATATATGCGATACGGACGATATCCTTTTGGCGGGGGAAGAAAAGACTTATAAATTGATAGAATGTATGATTAAAACCGTTCGTAAAAGCTTTAAAACGGATAAAATACATATAGGAATGGATGAGGCGCATTTTGTAGGGTTAGGCAGATATTTGGATAAACACGGCTATACAAACAGGTTTAAGCTTTTGTCAGAGCATCTTAATAGAGTTTGTGATATTGCTGCAAAATATGGTTTTAAACCAATGATGTGGAGCGATATGTTTTTCAGGCTGCATTGCGGAGGATATTATCCCATTAAAGGACTTCCGGAGGAGGTAGTGAACCTGATCCCGGAAAATGTATCTCTTGTATACTGGGATTACTATACGCAGGATAAAGAAAGCTATGACATGATGATAAAAACGCATATAGCAACAAACCATAAGACCATATTTGCAGGAGGAGTATGGACTTGGGCAGGTATAGCTCTCAACTATGATAAAACATTCCGAACAACTATTCCGGCGCTTGAAGCCTGCACGGAAAACGGTGTTACGGATGTTGTTGCAACTCTTTGGGGCGATGACGGAGCTGAATGCAGTATTTATGAGGCGTTGCTGGGAATGCAGCTTTATGCTGAGTATAATTATTCGGCTGAACCGGAAAGAGAACTGAATAAGATGTTTAAAATATGTACAGGATTTGATGCAGATGCATTTAAGTTATTTGGAATAGATACGTTTGATTCAGAACAGTGCCCAAGCCACGATATTACTGTTTCAAAGCAGGTGCTTTATCAGGACATTCTGCAAGGCTTTTTTGATAAGAACTTTTCAGTCATTGATTTAAAAAAGCATTATGCCGGATATTTAGAAAAGCTGCACAAGCTTCCTGATATGGGAAGCCTTGAGTATCTGTTTGATTATCACACAGACCTGGTTAAATTGTTATATTTAAAGTGTGATATAGGTTTGCGTATAACATCTGCTTATAAAAGTAATGATAAAGCGGAACTGAAAAATCTGTGTTTTGAGCTTGAAAAAATACTTAGTCTGTATGAAAAAATCCAGGAGAAATTAGCTGATATATGGTATAAAAACAACAAGGCTTTTGGATTTGAAACCATTGACATGCGATTTGGCTGTATGGAGGCGAGAACAAAACGTGCCATAAAGCGTATAAATGCTTTTGTATACGGTGAATTGGATTCAATCGAGGAGCTTGACGAAGAACGGCTTTGGTATGGTAAAGAAAACTGCCCTTATGTACCGGGAAGGTTCTTTAGCAGAATATTTAATTATCAGGCATAAGGCGTTGTCCTTATGCCTTGTTCGGATAATAAATCTTAGCAAAACGCTTATTTGAAAGGGAAAAAGAAATATGGCAAACATAATTACCGGCAGCCGCATATTGGGCAGTGTATTGTTATTAACCTTACCTGTGTTTTCACCTGCTTTTTATATTATATATTTGTATTGCGGTTTTACAGATATAATAGACGGAGCAGTTGCGCGGATGACAAACCGTGTCAGCAGATTCGGTTCTCAGTTTGATACTGCTGCAGATTTTGTTTTTGTAACTGTATGCTTAATTAAACTGCTGCCTGCTGTAAATATTCCCTTTGTGCTGAGTATTTGGGTTTTAATAATTTTTGTTATTAAATGTGCAAATTTTCTGTATGGAATGTTAATACTTAGGCAATTTGAGACAGAGCATAATGCCGCAAACAAAATAACGGGCTTTCTGTTGTTTTTGCTGCTGTTTACATTAGCATTTGTTGATATAAAATACAGCGGAACTGCGGTTTGCTTCATAGCGACATATGCAGCAATTAAAGAAAGCTGCATTATAAGGATTTGAGATTTATAACGATTTTATATAGGGTGAATGGATAGTATATGAGGGATAAATCATAAAATAAAATTTGTGTAAAAACGAAACTCCGAGAGTGTTAGCGCAGAGGACTATACGGGCGGGGGTGCGGACATATTCTTGGACTGTTTTATGCTGTTAATCCAAGATTATGCCT
>CAJLFL010000294.1 GCA_905205855.1 uncultured Eubacteriales bacterium
CTCTACTGTCTTTCCGGACCAGTTTCCCGTGTGCTGCTTTAGTCCCGTAAGCGCATTGAAGATTGTACTTTTCCCAACGTTAGGGTTGCCGGCAAGGATAACACGGCAGGGAGAAAGCATTATACCTCCCCCTTTCCGCCGGAATCCGTCACGGTAATTTTATCAGCTTCATCACTCCTGAGGGCAACTATACTGCCCATTATGTAATATGCAGTCGGATCACCCAGCGGACTTTTAAACAGCGGCACAACTCTGCTGCCGACTGAAAAGCCTAAATCCAATAGTCTGCGCCGCATTTCTCCGCTCACTCCGATTGTGCTTATATACCCCTCCGCAAATGCGGGAAGCTCTGTCAACGCTTTATATTTCAAGGCTGTCACACTCCTTCTAATCAATCTGTCTATAACATTATATGTAAAATCCAAAAAGGAGTGTAAAATTTGTCCTTATACAAAACATGGACTGCGGCTGACACCACAGTCCATGTTTTAAAATTATACCTGTACCTCTTTATTGCGCTCTGCACTTTTATAGAATGCATACATAGCTTTCATTGCGGGCACAGCATCATATAGGTTTATATATTCGCCGCTGCCTGTTTCAAGATACTTATAAAAATCAGTTATTACCCGTTTGTGTCCGCTGCCCCAGCAGGACTTTCCCGGCACATCGCCTGAGTCGCAGACAACTGTTTCACATGAGCTTTCAGTGATACGATACAAACGATTATCGGCATATCTAAGCTTTCCAAACTCAAACTGTACTTCAAGCTGTGCCGGTCGGCTTATACCGCAGCCGTTTGTCGCATAAAAGCACATACTCATGCCGGAGCATGTTTTAAAAATCGCGTCAGCCGTATCCTCAACCTCTATTATTCCTTCAAGCGTTTTATTTGAAATACTTCCGCGCACGGATTTTATTCCGCCGCCAAGCCAACACATCAGGTCTATTGTGTGTATAGCCTGATTTATAAGCAGTCCTCCGCCCTCGGTTTTCCACTTACCGCGCCATGCGTCATGATTATAGTATTCCGCATCACGATTCCATGTAACTATCCCCGTTATTTCCTGAAGTCTGCCAAGCTCTTTATCTGCAGCAATTCGCCTTTTCAACTCCACAATACCCGGATTTGTTCTGTTTTGCAGCATTACGCATATTTTACCGTTCAGCCTTTTCTGAGCCGTACACAACTCGTCAAGCTCACGATCATTCATTGCTGCCGGTTTTTCCAAAACCACGGCTTTATTATGCTCCATCGCAGCAACCGCCATATCCTTATGAAGATAATGAGGCGTACAAATATGAACAACCTGAACACGGGAATCGTTCAATACATCATCAAAGCTGTTATATCTGTGCAGTTCTGAATTATTTGGATAAAAATCCGCCAGCCTGTCCGGCTGATTATCGCACACAGCATACAGCGAATCTATACTCATCAAAGCTGAAGCATGCACAGGCCCTATTGCTCCGACGCCGACAACGCATCCGTTTTTCATGATTCAACACTCCGTTATCTGAAAATTATATTTTAGCAAAAGCCTTTTGTTTTCAAGTTATTATAGCTGATTTTCAAACTGTCAAACGGATCGCCGCTGCATGTATCCTGCTCTACCATTGCTGCCAGACAGCCGGCATCCTCACACGCTGCTATTATTGAATCCCAATCCAGATTGCCGTTCATAACCTCTGCCATATCAGTTTTGTTGTTTTTGTTGCAGATTAAATCCTTAAAATGGAGTACTTTTGCTCTGCTACCGATTTTGCGTATAAACTTTGCCGGATCAATTCCTGAAAAAGTTATCCAATATACATCAAGAATCAAATCAAAATCGGATTCATTCAAAATAATGTCAAGAAGGTACTTGCCGTCCTCTTTTATAAAGTCAAATGCGTGATTATGATAAGCAAAGGTAATTCCCTCCTCCTTCAGTCTTTTTGAAACCGGAGTAAAATCCTTTACAAATTTGCGGAAACCCTCAGCAGATCTGTCATAATCTCCTATACT
>CAJLFL010000295.1 GCA_905205855.1 uncultured Eubacteriales bacterium
AAGCTGCAGCATCTTTATCCTCCGCGCCGAATGAAAAGATTTCAGCGGATTGGTTCAATCCCTCGGTACAAATATCAAACGAAATACTTGTGTTTCCGATAAATTGCGGAATATCAGCAGATGCGTTGCCGCCCGTTAAGGATAATACGGTACTGCCGTTTTTAGAGGTTACGCTTCCTCCGCTCCAGCCGTCCGGATAACCATCGTTAAAATTCTGCTCATACATTTCACAGCCGAAATCTGTATCCTCCTTTATATTTACATCATCCAAAAGTATTTCTGCGCGTCTTCCGGGTGATGTAAGCAGATAAAAGCCTGTCAATACGGTTTCTGTTCTGCCGGAGGGATTTTCTTTGAATTCTGTTTGCTTTCCGTCCGAGTCTGTTATTGTATAATCAACATAATATAGACCGTCTTTTCCTTGGTAATACTGCATTGTAACATCATACCATGCTGACGGAACAATCTTTACACTGCTCTTTGTGCGTTTTCCCTCTTTATAATAATTGAAATAAAAGGCATCATTTCCCCAAACCGGTTCAAAACCGCAAAAGTAAAAATCGGTTTTGTTCAGATCGGCTTTATTCTCATTTGTTGCAAAAAATGTGCAATAGCTGTAATCATCCGTACTTGTACGCTCTGTTACACCCTCCGGCAGGCGATAGCTTATTCTGCATGAAAGCGTAAACGGCGCTGTGATATTCCAGTTTACCGCTCTGACGTCGGCTCTTGCCGCTGTGCTGTTGTCGGTAAGGCAAAGCACGTTGTTTCCGTCAACGCTTTTTATGCTTTCGGAAATATCCTTGTCATTTGATGCAGGTCCTGTCCAATGACCTTCGTCATATTCCTCTGCGCCCTTGCCGGGTGTAAAATCCTCAAAATCATACAGGTTTTCCTGTGCGTCAAAGGAGGTTTCGATAATATATTCTCTGACGCTTTTGTCCTCTGCGGTAACAGTCATACATACCTTGCCGGAAAAATCCGTACTGTCAAGAGTATATTCCGCGCCGTCCGATACCTCGGCTTCAGCTGTAACGGCAGACAAATCCGTACCCGGCGGCATTAAAACGGAAATACGGCTTCCGGAGTTATCTATTCTGCCCGATATACCGTCAAGCGTAAATCCGGTAACATTTTTGGCGTTACTCTTTTCTGACAGACGTTCAAGCCTTTTCATAGGAGTGCTTACCGACAAATCATTTACCAGAAACATTCTTATTTCATATCCGCGGCTGTCCGGCACATTAAGAATCGTATTGTACACTGCGTTTCCGTTGGCTTTGTCCGTCTTTTCGATCGCTTTGACCTCAACCGGAACGCCGTCCTTATACAAAGCGGCTATTACCGCAGCATCTGTCTGTTCCTTTTCTACTACCGAATAATGGCACAGTATGTTTCCGCTGATTATTTTTGTAACAGGCTGACAGCCCTCTCCGCTTACACTGTAGAACGCTGCCTCTCCGTAATACAAGTTCTCATCCAGTACATTGCAGTTTACTGCAAAAACAGGCTGACAAAATACAAAAAGCGCTATAATCCAGCCGCAAATCAGTTTTGCTTTCATAATTATCCTCCTATCTGCCAATTCATACAACAGAATTTAAATTTTTATTAAACGCTTGCGTTGTAATGCAGTTATTTTCCGTTAATTATAACCAGACTTCTTGTTTCAAGGTATCTGTCGTGCAGAAATACCCGGCTTGGCTCGGAGCTTTGCGCCGCGCCGTATATCAGAGAAATATCTCCTGTTTCAAACCTTTCTTTTTCCGCGTTATAGGTAAGTATCTTCATATACGAGCCTGAAAATCTGTTAAGCTCCAGAGGATTGTCTATATAGGTCAAAACTGCAGAACGGACGTAATCAACATCATAAACCGTTGCCGCATACAAGCCGAAGTCGGTTGTGCTGTTGCTTTCACAATTTTGTGCCAGCTTTATCTCTGTTCCTGACGCTTTCGTGTCTGAGAAGCAGGCAAGCCGCACAAGCTTCATT
>CAJLFL010000296.1 GCA_905205855.1 uncultured Eubacteriales bacterium
TGTCGGAAAGTGTTTTTGGCAACATGTATATCACAGCATTTGTTTATCTTATGGGAGCCGTCTTCTGTAAGAAACACCGCATCAGCGACCTGTTCATCAGCAGAAACAGAACGTATATCATTGTTATAAGCTTCAAGAGAAGTTGTTTTTTTGTAATAATCATCATAAGCTTCTTCATCAAATTTATTTATCAAGACCGGACCCGATCCGCGGCTGTAATACGCTGCCGCCATTTCTCTGTTTCCGCCGCTGCCTTTTCTGTTTGAAAATGTCCAGGTATTATCAGATGTATTTCGATAAAGTGACGCTGCCATATGATATTCTGAATATTTAGGATAAATTCCATTCTGCTTATTCTTCCATGCCTCACGTGCAGCAACTGCTGAAAAAGCCCAACAGTTACCCTCTGTTCCCTGGTTTCTTATCTGCCATCCGCTGATATTTTTATCCGCTCCGCGCGGATCATATACAGACGGCAACGCTGCCGAAGCTTTGAGCAATTTCACATATTGCTCCTTTTTATCCACGGCAAATTTGTAGTCAAGAACATCCTCAAATGCAGAACTGCGTTCTTTTTTCTCTGCCATGTCCGGCTTGGATATAATATCCGAATACGCAAAGGCATTGGCAGATACTATCTGAATCAGCGCAAAAACCGCAGCAGCCGGTTTAAAAAGAAATTTTTTTAATAGATGCAAACTTAAAACCCTCTCTCAAAAAAAGCTATATAATATTATATCAGCTAATACAATATTAGTCAATAAATTTATAACTGTATTAAACGATTTTGGAATGAGTGAAGTGTATAGATTTTAAAATATACTTGTTTATATTCCGAAAGAGTGTTATACTTATATTAACAACATATATTATATTAAGGAGGATTTATATATATGAAAGTATTATTGATTAACGGAAGCCCTAAGGAAAGGGGCTGCACATATACCGCTTTGAAAGTAATAGCAGACACACTGGAAGAACACGGAATTGATACGGAGATTGTCAGTGCCGGCACAGCTCCGATACGCGGATGCACAGGATGCGGAGCCTGTTCCAAATCGGGACTCGGCAGATGTATTTATGATGATGACATTGTAAACACCGTCATAGAAAAGGCAGCCGATGCAGACGGCTTTATAATCGGCTCTCCCGTACATTATGCAGCTGCCTCCGGCGCAATAACCTCTCTTATGGACAGACTTTGCTATGCCGGCGGAAAGAACCTAATCCTAAAACCCGGAGCGGCAATCGTCAGCTGCCGCCGCGGCGGCGCTACCGCAGCCTTTGACCAGCTTAACAAATACTTTACAATATTAAACATGCCGATAGTTTCTTCCAACTATTGGAACATGGTACACGGCAATACTCCCGATGAGGTCATGCAGGACGAAGAAGGCATACAGACCATGCGTCAGCTTGGCTGTAATATGGCATGGCTTTTAGAAGTAATAGCAGCCGGAAAGGCATGCGGAATTATGCCTCCGGTACCGGAATCAAAGATAAAAACCAATTATATAAGATAGGACACAGGCATGATCACAGCAATATATAACTTTGATTGGTATATTTTAGATCTTATTGCACGGCTGAGGTGCAGCTTTCTTGATATTGTTATGCCCGGAATCACTGTACTTGGCAACGCGGCCGTCCTTTGGATTATCCTTGCGGCAGTGCTGCTGATAATTCCAAAAACTCGAAAATGCGGTTTAGCACTGTCATGCACACTGATTCTTGTCTTAATAACAAATAATCTTTTAATAAAGCTGCTTGTCGAAAGACCGCGTCCTTTTGTATGCAATCCTGACATAATGCTTATTATAAAGCCACCCGGAGGTTATTCATTTCCGTCCGGGCACACCTGTGCAGGCATTGCAGCTGCCGTTGTTATTCTGCATTACTATCATAAAAGCGGAGCTGCAGCACTTATCTTAGCGATATGTATTGCATTTTCGCGGTTATATCTGCAGGTACATTTTCCTACCGACGT
>CAJLFL010000297.1 GCA_905205855.1 uncultured Eubacteriales bacterium
CCACAGCTTGCAAAGGAGCTTTTTGAGCTGGTTGTTGAGCTTAAAAATGAGACCACTTACTCCTCCTCCTCAGCGTTATACTCAGCATCAAATGCAAATTGTTATTGTTATGGATGAATCCAAGTCGAAAGTCGATTTGTATCATAAAATCACAAACATTGGTCCGTGGGGACAAAAATTTGCTCCGTGGTGTCTTTCTGTTCTGACACAAAACGGTGTTGAGGTTATCCCCGTACCGAACCGCCGAACCGGTCTTTTGCACAACAGAAAAATTACATTCTGGGATTATACCAAAATGAATGATTCACGTGTTACCTGGGGTGACAAATATATAATGCTTAAACAAAATCCTTCTGAGGAAAGAGCGTTTAAGATAGGCATTGACAGTCAGCATGGATGGGCAGCTTATTTTGTGCATAATGATTTATTTATTAAAAAGTTTGACATTGTAGACGGTGCGGAATACCCTGACGAGGGAATGTGTTTTGAAACTTATACAAATAATCATTTTCTTGAAATGGAATCTATAGGAGAATACAAAACCGTAGAAAACGACGAAAGTATTTCACATCATGAATCGTGGGAGCTTGCAGCTGATATTGATTTTCCTGGAGAAAACGAGGACGCTCTTGAAAAAGTTTTGGAAAAATACACTAAATAATTGAAAGGTACAGGTGAAAATATGCGCGCAGTAGTTACGGTAATGGGTAGCGACAAACCCGGAATTATAGCTAAAACGAGTACACTTCTTGCTGATAATGATGTAAATATACTTGATATAACACAAACAATAGTTCAGGAGATATTTACAATGGTAATGCTTGTTGATATAGATAACAGCAAATTAAATCTTACGGATTTGGCAAAAGCATTAAATGAACTCGGAGAAAAGCTTGAGGTTGAAATACGTATCCAGCATGAAGATATATTCAATTCTATGCACAGGATTTAAACAGCGAAAGGATTTTAGATAATATGATAAATATAAATCCCTATGAAATAGTAGAAACGATTAAGATGATAAGGGATGAGCATCTTGATATACGCACAATTACAATGGGAATTTCATTATTCGACTGTGCGGACAGTGATCCAAAAGTGGCTTGCCGTAAAATATATGATAAAATAACCAAGTATGCGGAAAATCTTGTTAAAACAGGAGAGAATATAAGCGGCAGATACGGCATACCGATTATAAATAAGCGTATCTCTGTAACGCCTATTTCTTTGATAGCAGGTGCTTCCGATACAAATGATTATCTTCCTTTTGCCAAAGTTCTTGATAATGCTGCCCGCGAAACCGGTGTAAACTTTATCGGCGGATATTCCGCACTGGTACATAAAGGATTTTCAAAAGGTGATACAAACCTTATAAACTCTATTCCGGAGGCATTGTGCAATACAGAATATGTATGCTCATCCGTCGGTCTTGCAACAACAAAGGCCGGTATAAATATGGATGCGGTAAAGCAAATGGGTGAAATCATTGTAGATACTGCAAATATGTCTAAGGATAACAATTCTATGGGATGTGCAAAATTGGTTGTTTTTGCAAACCCCGTCGAAGATAATCCCTTTATGGCAGGAGCGTTTCACGGTCCCGGAGAAGGCGATTGCGTAATAAATGTTGGCGTCAGCGGACCCGGAGTAGTCAAAAGTGCACTTGAACAAATCAAGGGCAAGGATTTCGGTGTTCTTGCCGAAACTATAAAAAAGACTGCATTTAAGATTACCAGAATGGGACAGCTTGTTGCTCAAGAAGCATCAAAAGCACTTAATGTTCCGTTTGGTATAGTTGATTTATCACTTGCTCCTACACCTGAAGTTGGTGATAGTGTGGCATACATTTTAGAGGAAATGGGACTTGAAAAATGCGGAACTCACGGTACAACCGCAGCATTGGCTTTGCTTAATGATGCAGTTAAAAAAGGCGGTATTATGGCATCAAGCTCTGTTGGCGGACTCAGCGGTG
>CAJLFL010000298.1 GCA_905205855.1 uncultured Eubacteriales bacterium
TGATTCCAAAGCTTCTCTCCTATCATCGTGTAAAAGAAAGGCTGGTTAAAAAGTCATTTGACTTTTTAACCAGCCCATTTTTAATATGTTTTATTGTTTTAAAAGTTCTTTAACTCTGTCAATATCCTTTATATCTATCAGGCAGGAAATTTCTGTTTCGGCGGTGGTAATAAGTTTTATACTTATGTTTTCATCAGCCAAAATTTTAAACAGTTCTGCCGCTACGCCGTACTCCTTACGCATACCGGCGCCTGAAAGGATAACCTTTGTGTTGTTGCCGTTGACATCAGTCGAGATGTCAGAATTTAAAGCCTTGAATGCAGCTGTTGCTGCAATTACATCAGCAAGTGATTCCTGCGGAACAGTGAATGAAAGGTTAAACTTATCCTTGTATGGCGCTGTTCTGCAAATCATATCGACAGTGATGTGCCTGTCGGAAATCTCATTCATGATTGCAGAAAGCTTTTCCGGGCTGTTAGGAATGTTATTGACGGTTACAAGCGCTACATCAGGTAAGTAATCAATTACAGTAATGGTTTTAATCATAATAACACATACCTTTCCGCCCACTAAGTCAAAAATCATCGATTGCCGTGTCTGTGGGCAAAACAAGACAACCCAAAATATTACTGAGCATCAATCAGATCCTTCATGGAATAAAGGCCGGGGTTTTGACCGGTTATAAACTGAGCCGCTCTGATTGCTCCAACTGCAAATACTTCTTTTGATGCAGCGGAGTGTTTAAGCTCTATTACTTCGTCACAGCCGGCAAATATAACATCATGCTCGCCTACTATTGTGCCGCCTCGTACAGAATGTATACCAATTTCTCTTTTATCGCGCTTTTTTCTGACGCTGTGTCTGTCATAAACAAATTCAGGCTCATATGATACAGTGTCTGCAACAGCGTCTGCAATGGCAAGAGCCGTACCGCTTGGCGCGTCAAGTTTCTGGTTATGATGCTTTTCAAGTATCTCTATATCAAAGCCGTTTTCGAGAAGCTTTGCTGCCTTGCAGGCTAATTCAATAAGAAGATTGACACCTATTGACATATTCGCAGAGAAAAATATAGGAACAGATTTCGCTTCAAATTTAATCCGTGATAATTGGTCTGCTGACAAACCGGTAGTACAAATAACGGCAGGTATATTCTTTTCTGAAGCATAGTTTAAAATGCAGTCAAGCATTGCGGGATGAGAAAAATCAATTATAACATCAATATCCTCGCATATGTCATCTGTTTTGTCATAAACAATATATCCGGATTTTTGTTCTGTGTTTATATCAAGTCCGGCAGCGATTCTAACGGATTCACTGTAATTCTCGGCAGCGCGTGTTACCGCCTGCCCCATCTTACCGTTTGCGCCGCTTAAAAGAATATTTATCATTAGCTTTCAACACCTTTATAATCTTTTATAATTATTGCTGTTTTAATAAATCATACTCTTTAAGTACAGATTTTAATGTTTCAAGGTTCTTATCTTCCATCTCAAAGAGCGGCTGACGAAGAATCCCGCTGTCCATTCCCATAAGCCCCATAGCCGTCTTGACCGGAATAGGATTTACTTCGATAAACAGTGTGTTGAGCAGTTTTAAATACTTAAGGAATATTTCTTTGGACTCTGTGGTATTGCCTTCCATATATTTTGCACATATATCATGGATTTCCTGCGGAATAATATTTGCGGCAACAGAGATAACGCCTTTGCCGCCAAGTGACATAATAGGAACGATTACATCATCATTACCCGAATAGAGTACTAAATCTGTTTCTGCGGCAACCTTTGCAGCAAAGGCAAGATCTCCTGTAGCTTCTTTAATTCCGTTTACATTAGGAATTTTTGAAATCTCTTTAAGGGTATCTATGCTAAAGCTGAGTCCGCCGGTTCTTCCGGGAATATTATACAGTATTATAGGTATGTTTATACTTTCGGCAATAGTTTTTAT
>CAJLFL010000299.1 GCA_905205855.1 uncultured Eubacteriales bacterium
GTATTAAGCTATAGCCAAATCCGGTGAGATAAGCTCCAGAAATAACTAAAACTAGGTGTCTTGATTCTGCCGCACCGATTGCGGATGAAATAATAATTGTCGATACCGGCTCTGAGGATAAAACAACCGAAATTGCATTAAGCTATACCGATAAAGTGTATCGTTTTAAATGGTGCGATGATTTTGCCGCAGCAAGAAATTTCTCGTTTTCAAAAGCAACAATGGAATACTGTATGTGGCTTGATGCGGATGATGTCATTACCGAAGATAACCTTAAGCTTTTTTTAAAGCTTAAATCCGATCCCGAAATGCAGGCAGATGTAATAATGCTCCCGTACTGTCTGACGGTAAACCCTGACGGTTCTCCGGATTTTTGGTATTACCGTGAAAGGATTGTACGAAATCTGCCTCAGTATAAATGGGACGGCAGAGTACACGAGGCAATAACTCCGTCGGGTAATATAGTTTACGGTGACGCTGTTGTTATGCACAGAAAGACGCACCCCTCCGAACCCGGCAGAAATCTGCGAATACTTGAAAAGATAAAAGCAGATCCCGGCGGACTGTCACCGCGTCAGCAATTCTATTACGGACGTGAGTTATTTGAAAGTAACCGCTTCAGCGAAGCCGCAGATGAACTTGAGCTTTTTATTAAAAGTTCCGGCGGCTGGATTGAAAACAAGATAAATGCATGCATGGTTCTTGCACTCTGCTATGAAAAAACAAACAACCGCATTAAAGCATATTCCGCATTGCTTGACAGCTTTCGCCTCGATACTCCCAGAGCGGAACTGTGCTGTCAGCTTGGCAGACTGTTTATGGAGGACGGGCTGTATAATTCCGCTGTATATTGGTATAAGACAGCCCTTGATTTACCGTACAACCCCGGCTCCGGCGGCTTTGTGCTGTCGGAATGTTACGGTTTTCTTCCATGTATACAGCTTTGTGTTTGTTATGACAGACTCGGCGATTTGGAATCAGCAAGGATGTATAACGAAAAAGCGGGAGAATATCGGCCTGATTCTCCCGAATATCTTTACAACAAGGCGTATTTCAACAACAAATCTATGAAGGGGGAACAAAATTTATGAGCTGCAAAGACACTAACGAATGTCCGTTCTCTTTGGATAAAAACAAAAAAACCTGCGGCTGCAAGGGATGTTGCTGTCCATCGGCAATAATCGGCCCTACAGGCCCTACTGCCCCGTCAATATATGCACAACAAGGAAAATGCCGTAACCATGCGGCTTTCAGCACATTAAAGACAATTAAACAACCCCTATAATTACACCTAAAACGCCGTAGCAAGGTTGGACAAGCCTTGATATGGCGTTTTTAAGTGAGTAGGATATGTCGCCGCAGCTTGAAAAGAGTTGCGGTTTTTTTATGCCAGAAAACAGGCGGTAACGTGGAACGTTAGGCGCGAAAAAGCCCTTATAATACAAGGCTTTTCAGACGCAAAAACGGCAAAGGCATACTGCAATACCAAAACCGCCGAAAACGGCTTTCTATTATTCCACGCAGACCGAGAAAGGAAGTGATAAAAAATGGCAGTTTTCCGAGTTGAGAGAAATACGGGCTATACCGTTATGAGCAACCACCACTTGCGCAATAAGGAACTCACCTTAAAGGCAAAAGGCTTGCTTTCGCAAATGCTGTCTTTGCCCGAAGATTGGGATTATACCCTTGCGGGCTTATCTCACATCAACCGGGAGAAGATCGACGCAATCCGCGAAGCGGTCAAAGAACTTGAAAAAGCCGGATATATCGTCCGCAGCCGGGAACGCGACGAGAAAGGACGTTTGCGCGGCGCGGATTATGTCATATATGAGCAACCGCAGCCCAAAGAGCCGGAAGCAGCTACCAGCAGCGAACAGCCGCCTACATCGGATTTACCTACATTGGAAAATCCAACATTGGATAATCCAACGCAGGAAAAACC
>CAJLFL010000300.1 GCA_905205855.1 uncultured Eubacteriales bacterium
GAAGGCAGGCGGTACAAAAATTTGAGGCGCAAGCCGGAAGACCTGCTTTGATGCTGTTTCGTAAAGTATTTTAATACAGAAACGGTAGTTTTGTTTCGTGCGGCGTTTTATAAAACGTCTTTTTGCGTTGCGATTTGTGGCATAACACAGAAAAACACTGCTGTGCATCTCATTTTGGGATGCACAGCTTTTGTTTTTACATAAATCTATATACACTATATTTTTACACGGAGGAAAAGTCATGAGAAAAAATCTTTTAATCAGCAAAATTACATCGGTCATCCTTGCAGCAATGCTTGCTTTTGCATATACCGCAGCTGCAGTATATGCAGATGAGCCAAGCGGAAGCGGTACACCGGAGGAACCGTACATTGTTAAAACAGCGGAGGAACTTCTTGCACTCGGTGAGATGGAGGAGGTAGGCTATGTAAGGCTTGATGCCGATATTGATATGTCAGGAGTTACAGGCAAAAGCTGTATAATTCAGAAGCTTACGGGAGAATTTGACGGAAACGGTTACACAATCTCAAATCTGGAATTAAAAAGCACACCCGGCACATATACTACAACTAATAATACAGGATTTATTTCTGAATTATCGGGAACTGTAAAAAAGCTTAGACTCAGTAATGTTACGGTAAAAGAAGGAATAGGAAGAAATAATAACATTGGTTTACTTGCAAGTGTTATTACAACAGGTGAGTCTGCTGTAATTGATAATTGTATTGCAGAAGGAGAGATTATAAATTCAAGTAAAGACAGTTATATAAATTTAGGAGCCTTTGTCGGACAAATGAGCGGAACTATATCGGATATAACAACGCTTACTGTAAAAAACAGCATAACAAATGTAAACATAACTAAAGGAACGTACAGCACCGGTAACGAAAGCAGTTTTATCGGAGGAATTGTCGGCATAGCTAAGTCTTACAGTACAATAAATGTTGATAAATGCGCTGTCTTTGGAGAAATGTCAGGCTCATCATATAACAATGGCGGTGTTGGTGGTATTTTAGGTGCATTTTGGTTGGGCTCCGGAGCAGAGTTAAACCTTTCAGACAGCTATCTTGGGGGTAAAATTTCAGGAAGCAGAGCTCGCGGAATTGGTTGGAATAAGACTGCACTTACTTCTGCAAGCTGTAGTAATTATTATTATGATAAAGATAAAAGCAAGCCTTCATATGGTTCCTTGGAAATGCTTGGCGCAGGTGAAGATGCACTTAAAGATGAAAATGGAAATACAGGCTATACCGGATTAACAACTGAGGATATGAAAAAGCTTACTATAGACGGATTTGAAAACAGTGATGATTTTGACGGCTATCCCGTGCCGGTATGGACAGCTGCACCGGAGCCTGTTCCGGACTATACGTTTTCCGTAAAGTTTGATGCTGATAACAATGCGTTGGTTTCGGTTCCCGTGAAGGGAAACTATTATATTATATTTACTGCATATGACGATGAAAACGGTCTGATAAGCCTTTCGGCTGAGAAGAAGGACTTTAAAGTCGGGGAAAACCAGAAGGTGACACCGTCAGACGAATTTAATCCTGCCGGCGCAGCAAAGATAAGAGCAATGCTGTGGAACTCGCCGGTCGATCTTTGCCCCTTGACAGAAGCAGCTGAAAAATAGTATTATATATACAAATAAAATAAAAAAGGGATTGAGATAATGAAAAGACAGAAATTTTACAGCAGAGCATTTGCTCTGTTGCTGATAATCAGCGTAGTTTTTACAAGTTTTACTGTTCCGGTGTTTGCGGAGGAGTTAAACGGCAGCGGTACAGAGGATAATCTTTACGTAGTGACTTCCGCGGAGGAACTTATCCAAATAGCCGACAGAATAAATAATCTTCAAGATTCCGAGGCATATATTCGCCTTGATGCTGATATAACGGTGGAAGGCTCATGGACGCCGCTTGGCAAAATTTCA
>CAJLFL010000301.1 GCA_905205855.1 uncultured Eubacteriales bacterium
CCGTTGCATTTTTCGCATACAACGTTAACAAAGCTTGTTTTACTGTTTTCTCTGCCCGAAAGCATAACACAGGGCATGCCTTGCTTTTGTAGAGTGCAGTCACAGAACACTCCTTTATCGAAAAGTTTTTCAAGTTCTGAAATCACCTTGAACGGCGGTTTTCCGGATTGATTTGCAAGCTCATTGATTGTCACCGTGCCATCGACATCGCACATAAAGATTGAGTTGTAGCGATATGCACGCGCCGCCATTCTTCCGTTTTTAATGCCGTTTAACAAGAGCAGTGCGGACGGAACAAGCATGACTATATTGGTAATCAAGTTATCGCGAAGATTTTCGTTATACCCTGTAACCCCCGAAATAATTCCAAATAGAAAAACCGCCGTGAAGAATCCGCCTATAATCATTTGTATGTGCTTCTTTAATGTAAGCCTTGCAATTGCCACTTTTGAAATATAGGTTCCGCCGCCGGAGAATAATTTTGTATTCGTCTTCATTTTCACTGCCTCCGAAATATCATCATTCCCGCACCGATTACTGCAAGCAGTATACCGGCTATTATGCCGAAAATCGAACCGCCGCGCACGCCTTTTTTGTTCTCCTCGGCAAACTCTTGTGCCGTCATAATTCCCTTAACGGTTGTAACCGAATCTACATCTTCGCTCTTTATCAGGGTATCGCCTTTTTGTACGCCGACAATCGTATATTCGAGCGGATCATCCGGCGAAACAATACCGTAGGATATTTTTTGAGATCCATATCCCGTCGTTGAATACATACCTGTTGATTTTTTCGGCAACTGATATTCCTTTGAAACGCAGTAGCGGCTTTCTTTTCCGCCCGAAAGTACCTTCCAGCCCGCATTAAGGCTCTCCTCGTCATATTGCGTAAATTCCGTGTTTCTTATAAGCGGATTGAGTAGCTTGCCTTCTACCTTAAACTCACCGAGTAAGGTAGGCGCAGCAAGCATGGTTGATGTAAGTATCTCGGCGTTTATTCCAAAATTCGCCTTTTCGCTGTAGTCGGTATTCTCCGGGCGCCAGTCCCACACTTTTTCATCACCGCTGCCGGTATCCTGTTTATAAGTCCAAACCGTTCTTTTCGCCGTTACTCCGGGAAGCTTAACGCCCGTTATCGGGTCCTGGAGCTGTTCTGCCGGTTTAAGAGTTCCCGAAACAACCACAAGCTTTCCCTCGTTTTCGGGAGTAAGCTTGCCGTCTTTAATCGTTGGCGCAGCTTTGATTTTCTCATAGGAATGCGGTGCTGACACAAGAGCTTTTATGGCAAGCGCAGCAAAGAGCAAGCCTCCTATAATCAGTATAATGCCGATTATTTTTTTCATAGTCTTTTCTCCTTTCTGTGGCTATTCAAGCTTTTTTGCCTGATTTTGATACTCGTCCTGTATAAATTTTGCATTCTTATCGGTAAGAGCATTTACAACCTCGCCAAACGCTTCAAACTGCTCTTTTGTGCAATGCACCGCAACGGGTTTGCAGGCATATCCGCGCGTCATACGTCCTAAATTTTCGTTTTTTACAAGTCCGAGCATAACTTCATAAAGCTCATCCGTATTGAAATATGTAGCTTTTTCTCTCCATGCGGCATAATTCTTATCGGATTTGTTTGTAAAGCTTGTCACAGCTGCCCATGCGGGAACTTTGTCACTGCCCGGCGTGGTTTTAAAGTAGTCTATTGTAGCCCTGTATGCCGCTTCGCTTGTGTTTTCGTGTGACGGATAATCGTACCACAGCCAAACAAGTCCTCTTACACCGCTTGAATGAAGGTCTGCGTCAGCCTCGTTTTTCAGCATTTCAGAGATAGGCGCAACCACTCTGTCATCACCGAGGAGACCGGCATACTCATACGCTGCTTTCCTAACCTCGTTATCCGAATCCTTCATCAGCTCGATTTCCGCATCAACCGCACC
>CAJLFL010000302.1 GCA_905205855.1 uncultured Eubacteriales bacterium
TTTATGTCGCCTATAAAAATTATTGGAGTGACCGCATTGTCAGCATTAGTTTCAGCGGCTTTTATCTGGATGATAAAAACACCCGGCCGTAAGGTTGACAGGGAAGAATTTATGCAGCGAATGTATATGGATTGGCTGCATAACGACATGTTTGACACAGATGATTATGATTACGATTATGATTATGACTGCGAGTATTAGTTTTATTTTGCTCTATACAGATTGGGTTCTCCGTTTACTATAAACGGAGAACTCAATTTTTTATAATACAACCGTAAATATATTTTTACCGTCTGCGGATTCTGCGCTTATATGACCGCCATGGCTGCGGCAGATAGAATAAGCTATGGCAAGCCCCAAGCCATATCCTCCGCTGCTGCGTGTCCGCGATTCATCCGCTCTGTAAAATCTGTCAAATATTCTTTTACGCTCCTCATGCGGCAAAGGCTGTCCGGTATTGCTGACTGTCAGTACTGATTTTCCCTCTTTTTTCTTCAATACAATACCAATCGTTCCGCCCTTTGGTGTATATTTTACTGCATTATCCATAAGAATCATTACAAGCTGCTTTATGCTGTCCGGATTTCCGCATATTTTTATTCCCTCGGCAATATCAGATGTGAATTTAAGGTTGTTTTCATACAAAACAGCCTCCATTGTCAGAATTACCGTTTCAACCGTTTCGCTTAATGAAAACTCTGTTTTCTGCATCTCATTATTACCATTGTCAAGCCGGGCAAGAAGAAGCAAATCGTTGGTCAGCCTTGTCATGCGCTGTGCCTCGTCTTTAATATAATAAATCCACTTCTTCTCCTCTCCTATAGTCGAATCGGAGTGTGAAAGCAAAACATCTGCATTTGTGTTTATTACCGTAAGAGGCGTTTTAAGCTCATGTGACGCATCTGCTATAAATCTGTTTTGTTTTTCCCACGCCTCGGATACAGGTTTTATTGCACGGTTGGCAAAATAAAGGCTTATAAGAAATATTATAAACAGCGCCAGCACGCCGACATAGATAAATGTTATAATAAGATTGCTCAGCATACTTTTTTCACGCGAGATTTCTACAGCACATATATTGAGTTCGCCGTCCTCTCCTGATTTAAACTTAAATGCCCAAACGCCGTCAACAGTTTTTACTTCACCCTTATCGTCCTTTGATTTTTTCGCCGCCAAAGCTATTTTTTCAAAAACGCTTTCTTCTATGTCAAACGCTGTGTTTTTTTCAATAACATCACCGTTTGAGGCAGTCCTTAAAGATATTATCCAGTTTACCTGTTTTACCGGCTCCGGAACAAAACCCGATTCCGGTATGACAGGCGGATTCTTATATGTGTCCTCGGAATCACTCCTTATAAAATCCTCCAACGCGCGCGACAGCCTGTTATCCAGATTATGATTTATTCTGTTGCATGTAAATATATATATACCGCTGAATGCGGCAATCTGCAAAATAGTTATAATCATTATGTTTAACAGCAAAAACTTATTTCTTAATTGTTTAAACATATTTTTCTGCTCCCTGTCTGAAATATAAATTAACCGGGTTTACATATACTTTAAAACATACCCCACCCCGCGAACAGCCTGAATTGACACACTTGACTTTATAAAACTGAGCTTTTTTCTTAAAAAAGATATATATACCTCAACATGATTAGCCTCTGCCTCCGATTCGTAACCCCAAAGCTTTTCCAGCAGCTGCGTCTTGGGCGAAATCATATCCCCTCTGCGTATCAAATATTCCATAACCTCATATTCCTTCAAGGTCAGATTTACGGACAAGTCGTTTTTTACTAAATTCATTGTAGATGAATCAAGATATATATCACCGAATTTAAGCTTGTTATCGACCGCAACATCGCCCCTTCGGCGTGTCAGCGCCCTCACTCTTGCCAAAAGTTCCTCAGTG
>CAJLFL010000303.1 GCA_905205855.1 uncultured Eubacteriales bacterium
GCGCTGCACTGCGAGCAGCAGCATCCCAAGGCAGTCGCTTGCCTGCCGCCTCAATCCTCATACGTTTTATCTCCGGCGCCCCATGTACCGACATCCCAGTCATAGGTTTCAATATGTGCAATAAACTGATTAACGCTTGCACAGTATTCCGGCGTTCCCTCCGGAAGTGAAATACGTTTGTCATAATCGTATTGTCCGCTTGCGGCAGCCGTTCCGGATTCTGTCGGAGCACTTTCGCCGTCTGATGTTTCTATATCCGCACTCTCGTCAATCTCTTTTGACTCGTCTGTCGGAACCTCTTTTTCTGTTTCAGCCTCTCTTATTATTACCTGATTGATGCTTGCGGCTGCAGACGCGCTTCGCTCCGACGGCAGCAAATAAAGCGGTTCTGCCCCCAGCTGTTTAAGCTTATCTACAACAACTCCGTACACACGCATCTTATCACGGTCATTATAGCTTGTGGCTTTAGGCCATTTTTCCTCAAAAAATCCCGTATCCGGATTCTGATTTGTTTGGAAAAACCTAATCAGCTTTTGTTTAAACTCCTCCGGGATATTGTCCCCGGCTCCGAGTGAATTGATAATCTGATATACATACGCCGACGCTTCAAGCGAGGGATAAAAGTCTTCGTATTCCGCACCGCTCACCGTATTATAAAATCCGCCTGTTTCCGGATCGTATATATCAACAATCCAATCAAGAACTTTAAGAAACTCTTGGTCTATCTTCTCATACGCTGTCATGGTGCGTGTATAACGCTCTGTTGTGATACTTACATTTTCGCCGTCAAGCTTTATTTCCATTTCACTGAATTCCGGCAGCAAATCATATTCAAGCATCAGCACGCCGTCCTCGTTAGTTTCAAGTTTATTTTCGGCATTGTTGACGGAATCGTTAATTTTAAAACTGTTTTTCCGACCGTCAAGCTCTATTGTTTTCTCATTATTCCGGGCGGATACCACGTTTTTTTCAGAATCATATGTGCATTTATAGCCTAAACTTTCCAAAGCCTCTTTGGCAGGCAGAAATATTTTATCTCCTTTTTTATACGGGAGATTGATATAATTCTCATTACGTCCGTCAATATTTATTTTTAAATCCGACTTCTTTAAGACTATTCCGCTTACCTCGTTTATGTTGTTCCAAAGGTTTTTGTTGCTGCCCTTTCCGACAAAGCGCAAAAACCTTGCTTTGACCGGCTTCAGCTTAAACCACTCAATGTCATCCGTTGTGCCACAGCTTTCACCTTCGAAAACAGTAGTCCAGTTTTCCATATCAGATGACGCCTGCACCGAAAACTGATAAATACGTTCCGAACCAAGCGTAAAAGAAAATCCGATTTTTTCTGTTTCCGTTTCTTTGTCAAGGCGAAAACACAGCCATTGTCCTACGCCCTCTGACGCCCATTTTGTTCCCAAGTCACCGTCTATTGTGTTGACCGGGAAGTTTCCCGTTTCGCTGTTGCTTGCAAAGACGGAATTTTCATAATCATTAAGATTGCCCTCCTGACGTTCGGCATTTACCGAGGGTGCAGGAATAACTAAAAGCGCCATGACTGCCGCGGTACATAAAGCTATCAATTTTTTATACATAACAGCACCTCCGCCTTAAAGCTTTTCAACAAGAACATTGCCGATATATATATTTCCTCCCTGCGGCGCTGTAAAACGCAGATAATCTATCCCGTTTAATTCGTTTTCCGGAATAACACTTCCAAGCTTTACGCCGTTTGCATAATAATCCGCACGATAATTGTCATAAACCGCGTCATACACATAATCAATTTTTATCCGACAGGTTTCGCCATCATTGACAAGTGACATTAAATCGTCAAAATCAACCGCTGTCCCGTTATCGTTATAAGCCCATTTACCGTCCGAGTAATACAAAGCTGCATCATCTTGATCCT
>CAJLFL010000304.1 GCA_905205855.1 uncultured Eubacteriales bacterium
TTGTTTTGTATTCCCTATCGGGATAGCGATAATATTCGATCAGGTCGCCTTCCTCCTGACAGGAGATGCGGCGTTCTCTTTCTGTGATTCGGATTCGGCCGTACGGCCCGATAAATTCTTTTAAGTTATCGGATGCCATGGTATTGCCCCAGCCGGCCTCATAGTACGCGACGCTGCCGTCCGAAAGCTTCATGGTCATCATACCGTAGTTATAGGAGTTATCCGGCACTTCCGTGCCTATTTTCGCTGCAATTCCGTTTGTATCTACAATATCGCAGCCGGTAAACCAGCGGCACACGTCAATATAATGAATGCCGCAGTCCACGATGGGAGATGAATTGCGCAGCAAAGCTTTGTATTTTCTCCAGTCCATAACATGATGGTTCTGATTCATTCGGATAACAACAGGTGAGCCGATCGCGCCGTTCTGAATCATCTTTGCAACGGTTTGATAAGTTTCATTAAACCTCAGGATATAACCGATCTGCACTTTTATCTTTGCACTTTTTACGATGTCTAAAAATTCCTTGGCATCCTCCGCATTTGAGGCAATCGGTTTTTCGCAGAGCAGATGTTTGTTGTATTTGACGCATTGCTTCAAGATCTCAAGATGTGTATCGGGATATGTAGCGCAGATGATAATATCGGTTTTTTCGTCTTCAAGGTACTGCTTATACGAAGTGGCAAAGCTTTTTGCGCCATATTTTTTTGCAAACTCCTTGGCTCGTCCAATTTCTTTATCAACAACCCCATAGATGCAAACATCTTTCATCATATAGATGTCGTCAAGATGGACTGCTCCCATATGTCCGCAGCCGATTAAAACAACATGATACATTCTATTACTCCTTTTTGCGTTGTGTTCATCTAACACTCTTAATATAATACAAACAAATCGTGATTTCAATATTCATTTCTGACATTTAAGGTGTCCAAATCCCACAATTTAAAATCCTTGTGTTGACTGTCATTTTTGTTTATGATATAAAGTCTCACAGATATATTTAATGCGCTTGCGGGATGAATGATATTCAGAGAGAGCATGGTTGTGTGAATGGAGTAAATGAAAGAAAAATTAAGATGATGTGATGATATAGGGAGGATCACAAATGGAGATGATGCTTTAAGGGAAAAGGAAAATATAAGTTTAAGCAAAAGATATAGCACATAAAGGGCATGACGGCAGTGACGCGAGATGCAATGTTGTTTTATGTAGAGGAATAACATTAAAATCCGTGTCATTGCCGTCATTTGTAATGTAACACATCTATTGTAAACCTAAATATAGTTTTGCGATTATATCCGCAAAACTATTGATGCAGTGCTGGTTTTGCGGTATAATATTTGTGGACGGAGGTGTTTTGTAATGATATACAGACCTATGTATGTTGATAAAATAATGAGATACACAGATGCGCCGTTTGTCAAGATATTGACCGGTATTCGCCGCTGCGGAAAATCTACCATTCTGAAAATGATAATGGAAGAACTGAAAAAGCGTGGTGTTTCGGAAGAACAAATCGTAAGCTACCGTTTTGATTCAATGGAATATGAGGATATGACGGCAAAGGAAATGTTCACCGAACTGAAATCAAGGCTTTGTGAAAATAAGAAAACATATCTGTTTTTAGATGAAGTGCAGGAAATAAAGCATTGGGAAAAGGCTGTGAACTCGCTTGCCTCGGACTATGATACGGATATTTATGTGATCGGATCAAATTCCCGCATGATGTCATCGGAGATTGAAACTTATCTTACAGGCAGGTATGTTGCTTTTCGTATTTATACATTGTCTTTTGCAGAGTATATGACATTTAAAGAAGAATGTTCCGATGTGAAAGAACCGCGAGAATAACTTGCCGAATATATCAGACTCGG
>CAJLFL010000305.1 GCA_905205855.1 uncultured Eubacteriales bacterium
GGCCGGACTGCGCGATGCGTGACTATCATACGATAAGCACACCGGAAATGTTTGATAAGTTTTACAGACAGGCTCCGATTGATATTGAGGGTGATCATTATAATACATATACCGATGAAAAAAGCCGCGGCGAATTGGTAATCGCTGAAGCCTTGCGGCGTTCGCATGCGACATATGCGGGATTTCACGGGCATATAGATGACTGGCTTGAAACAAAGTATTATCTTACCGAATATCTGGCAAACCGTATGGGATATTGGTATTTTATAAATAAAATTGAGCACAATGATGTTGCTGATGCAGGTACAAAGACAAGAATCGGTCTTGAGATTGAAAACCGCGGCTGGGGCTTGTGCTATAATAAGTATAGCTTGGAATTTAAGTTATCCGATGAACACGGAAAGGAATATATATATCCGATGCCGAAATTTGATAACAGAAGGATTTTGAACGAAACAGACGTGACGGAATATTTCTTTATAGAGCTTGACAATGATATGGCAGACGGCAGATATAAAATATCTGTCAGACTTTCGGAAAAAATATGCGATAAGATTGTGCCGATAGAATTGGCACTAAAGCAAAGCAGTGCGGATAAAGACGGCTTTTATGCTTTATCGGATATAAGCATTACAAAGATATTATAGTTTTTTGAAAAAATTTAGAGTAAAAAATTTACTTAGATTGTGGACAGGATGTTGATTTTTTTGTGTTTTGATGTTAGTATAATTATAGCTTCTAAAAAATTCAAAAGGGTGGCATGAATTATGTTTAAAAAAGGCTTCAGTACAGTTGCATGCATGGATTTGGATTATAAGTCTGTTATTAAAGCATGTAAGGCGCATGGTATTACCGGTGTTGAGATAAGACTCGGCAGCGGAGGAAGTGCTTTCGGACTGACGGACAGTGCAGATTTGAAAAAGATGAAGAAGGATTTTGACGAAAACGGACTTGTTATAACCGATTTGGGAAGCTCGGCATGCTTTGCTTTTTATAATAAAGATGCGCTTGATACAGCAAAACAAGCGGTAGACAGGGCAGCTGAAATTGATTGCAAAGCAATCAGAGTTTTTCTCGGATATTTTGCCGCGCGCGTAAATCCGGATAAGCTTGAACCGGATTACAGCGGAATAATTAAGGCTCTAAAGGAAATATGCGATTATGCAAATGAGAAAAATGTCGAGATTTGGGTGGAAACTCACAATGAATTTGCAACAGGAAAGGTTTTAAAGCCGCTTATTGAGGATGTAGATAAATCTAATCTGAAAATAATATGGGATGTTATTCATCCTATAGAGGATGGCGAGAGTATAGAGGAAACCTGGTCTGAAATGGGCAAGAGTATTGCACATATACATATAAAGGACGGTATTAACCGTCATGATCCTGAGTGGCATGATTTTAAGTATACACGTCTTGGTGAGGGTGAGCTTCCGCTTTACGATTTGCTTGATTTGCTTAAAAATGCAGGCTTTGACGGCTATCTGTCATTTGAATGGGAAATCGCATGGCGTCCCGAACTGCAGGAGCTTCCGCAGGATTTAGACTATGTTTTTGACCATTATAATGAATTTTTTAATAACTATAAAAACAATAAATAAAGACAGGGGTTGTGGTTTATGAAAGTTTTTGTATCAATACCGAAAGGAAACGGAGTTTTTGACACCTTTATTGACAAGGATGTTCAAAAATACATGGAGGAGAGAGTAGATGTAAAATATTCTCCGTATGAGGGAATGGTTACGCCGGAGCAGTTTACCGAGCAGGTAAAGGATTGTGACGCGGTTATAACCGGCTGGGGACATCCTCAGATTTCATATGATATGGTAAAAGGAACTAATATCAAGCTGATAGTACATAC
>CAJLFL010000306.1 GCA_905205855.1 uncultured Eubacteriales bacterium
AGTATGAAAAGCTGGCATACAGTATTGGCGGCGGAGCAGCACCTGTTCAGCTGGCAAAGGATTTTATGCTTGACAGAAAATCCGATTCGTTTGAAGATGTGCAGCCATCATTTACGGGTGATACCTGCTTTGCAAGGCTTGATGAATGTCTGCCTGAGTTTATTGTATACGGACTAAAGGATGGTTTTGTTGATTTTGACCGCAAAATAAAAGGCTTTGCTTCCTGCGGAGGTATAATGACAGGAGTTGAAATGAGAACCTCTGCTCCGGTCAGAATGTTGCGTGCGGAAAATATGCAGAGTATAAATACAGAGGGACTTTATCCGGCAGGTGAGGGAGCAGGGTACGCAGGCGGGATTGTCAGTGCGGCAGTGGATGGAATCAAGTGTGCAATGGCTGTTTTAAATAATGGTTTGAACAGTTAATAAATATAATAAATAATAGGAGGAAGAATAATGGGGAGATTATTTGGTACGGACGGAGTGCGTGGGATAGCGAATAAGGAGCTGACGCCTAAACTTGCTTTTGAGATTGGTCAGGCAGGTGCATATGTGCTTACCTGCGAGTGTGGAGGAAAACCGAAAATTCTTGTAGGAAAGGATACAAGAATATCGGGAGGCATACTTGAAGCGGCACTTGTTTCCGGCATATGCAGCGTCGGAGCCGAGGCAGTATTGGCAGGAGTTGTACCGACACCTGCAATAGCGTATCTTGTGCGTACACACGGATATGATGCTGGAGTTGTTATATCTGCGTCACATAATTCATTTGAACATAACGGCATAAAGTATTTTAACAAAGACGGGTATAAGCTGAGTGACGAAATTGAGGAGAGAATAGAGGCGATTATACTTGATAATGCCGAAAAGATAGATTGCCCTACACATGAGAATATAGGACACATATCTCAGGCTGATGATTTGGTCGGAGATTATATAAATTTTGCAAAAAGTACGATTGACTGTAGACTTGACGGCTTAAGGATTGCTATTGATTGTGCAAACGGCGCGTCAAGTGTAACGGCAGAGAAAGCTTTAACTGAACTTGGTGCAGAAGTTGTTGCAATAAATAATAAACCTGACGGTATAAACATAAATGACAACTGCGGCTCTACGCATATGGAAGGTTTGATGAAGTTTGTAAAAGAAAACAGTTTTGATGCCGGTCTTGCATTTGACGGAGATGCCGACAGGGTTTTGGCAGTTGATGAAAACGGCGAATATGTTGACGGAGATAAAATCATGGCAATATGCGCCCTTGACATGCGTGAACGCGGACTTTTATCCGATAATACAGTTGTTGCCACAGTAATGAGCAATCTTGGATTTTTTATCATGGGCAAGGAAAAAAATCTCGAAATAAAACGAACAAAGGTCGGCGACAGATATGTGCTTGAAGAAATGTTAAAATGCGGGCATCATATCGGCGGCGAACAATCCGGACATGTAATTCTTATAGACCATAATACAACAGGTGACGGGCTTGTAACCGGACTTCAGCTTTTATCTGTGCTTAAGCGCAGCGGCAAAAAGCTTTCTGAACTTGCTTCGGTTATGCAGGTATATCCGCAGGTACTGATAAATGCAAAGGTAAAGAACGAGTATAAGAATGAGGAGAGTTATATGGCTTTCCCTGAGATAAAGGAAAAGATAAAAAGTATTGAGGATGAATTCTCGGATTCAGGACGTGTTCTTATCAGACCATCCGGTACAGAACCGCTTGTACGTATAATGATAGAAGGTAAGGACGAGAAGCTTATAAAAAAACGCGCCGAAGAACTTGCGGCTATAATGGAGGAGAAACTTAACTGATTGCTGATTCCAAAGCTTC
>CAJLFL010000307.1 GCA_905205855.1 uncultured Eubacteriales bacterium
ATTTCCTGATGTATAGACGCGCTTTCAAGGCGGTCTTTAAGGGAATCAGTAACGATAAAATAGTCTATACGCCACCCGGCGTTTTTCTCACGTGCCTTAAATCTGTATGACCACCAAGAATACTCGCCGACAGCATCGGGGTGAAAAAACCGAAAAGTGTCAATTCTGCCGTCGGATAACAGCAGCGACATTTTTTCACGTTCTTCATCAGTAAAACCGGCATTTTTTCTGTTCGTCTTTGGATTTTTGAGGTCGATTTCCGTATGTGCAACATTCAAATCACCGCAGTATATGACAGGCTTCTTCTTTTCGAGCCCGGAAATATAGCTGTGCAGATCCTCCTCCCACTTCATTCGATAATCAAGACGCTTTAAGCCATCCTGAGAATTTGGGGTATAGCAGACAACAAGATAGTATTCAGGATATTCCGCCGTAATAAGCCTGCCCTCATTATCGTGCTCCGCAATTCCCATCCCATACGTTACTGCCAGCGGCTTTTCTTTAGTAAAAAGAGCCGTACCGGAATACCCCTTTTTCTCGGCATAGTTCCAATATTGAAAGTACCCCGGAAGCTCAAGGTCAAGCTGTCCCTGCTGAAGCTTGGTTTCTTGCAGGCAAAAAATATCCGCATCAAGCTGCTTAAAGCTGTCCTCAAAGCCTTTTTGCAGGCACGCTCTGATACCGTTTACGTTCCAGGATATAAGTTTTTTCATAAATAATCACCTGTGTTAAAAAATCTATATTGTTATTGTAGCATATTTTTTTGACAGTATCAAGTCTATCTTATTGACCATTTTAAAATATTAGTCTATAATATATAAAAATGATGTGCATGACGCCGGTACCACTGCGGCGCCATAAGGTAAAATAATGAGGTATTTATGAAACAATTTGCGGCATTTGCCATTGTTATTATGACAATCCTGCTGTCAGGCTGCACAGCCGGCACCGGGACGGAAGCTTATTCCGATACAAGGTTTATGCTTGACACCGTTTGCACGATAGAATACGGCGGAAAAGACGCACAAGCTGCGGTTGATGCTGCCTTTGAAAGAATTTCCGATATTCAGTCTGAGACGGATTTTTATAATGAATCATCAACAATATCTGAATTTAATCGCGCCGCGGCAGGCATACCGGTAAAACTTGACGCCGATACGGCGGAAATTATAAAAACCGCTTTAGAGATATATGAACACAGCGGCGGCGTATTTGATATTACCGTTGCTCCCGTTGCACAGCTTTGGAACTTTAAAGACACCTCTGACCGTGAACCTCCAAGTGATGAAGAAATAAAACAGCAGCTTGAATACATCGGCAGCGATAAGCTGATTTTCGACTATGCTTCAAAAACTCTTGAAAAAACAAAAGATGGCGTTAAAATTGATTTGGGCGGCGCAGCAAAGGGATATGCAGCCGATGCAGCGGCGGAAGTCCTGAAAAGCCGCGGAGCGGACTATGCGCTGATAAATCTCGGCGGCAACGTTTATGCCTTCGGCAGCAATCCCAAAAAACGCAGCGGAGAATGGCAGATAGGAATACAAAAACCGTTTGCCGACTCCGGAACATACAGCCAAACCGCGGATATACAAGGCAGCGGAGCCGTTGTCACAAGCGGAATATACCAAAGGGGCTTTAAGCATAAAGGAAGGCTATATCATCATATATTAAATCCTTTCAGCGGATACCCTGCCGAAACGGAGTTTTCGGGAGTAACAGTAAAAGCCGATAACGCCTTGCTTGCGGATTGTCTGTCCACTGCATGTATTATACTGGACAATGAAAGTGCCGCAAAGCTTGCCGAAAGCTATGGCACGGAAATATATAC
>CAJLFL010000308.1 GCA_905205855.1 uncultured Eubacteriales bacterium
ATAATATATGCGTATATCATAAATGCCCGGTTTAAACATCGCAGGCGTTTGACTAATCGAAAACATTGTGTAGGCCTGACCGCCTGTTTCTATCTCAACTCGTATCTTGCTGATATCCCTTGAGCCGAAATCGAATCTGAATGCGCAAAGGGTCTCATCGGTAACATAAAGGTACGGATTTCCTTTTGCTCTTTTCGGTTCAGTAGTTGCCGATATGTTGCCGCCTTCTCGGTCCAGCCAAACATAATACTTATATACTTCTTCATCACCCAAGGAACTCTCTGTCGAATCAATCCTCTCTACCGTCACCCGTCCAATCTTGTAATAATACTTAAATCCGTATTGCGTGCCGGATTGAGGCGGCATAATATACTGTTCTCCTGAACGAATATCAAATTTAGTATCTGCTGTCGCTTTAATTGCCGTTATAATCGAATGCCTGATTTCGGCTTCATTCTGTAATTCTGTTCCCGGAAGCTGCTCAGTTCCTGCAAAATAATAAGAATACATTTGCTCGGTGTATCCACCAATGCGGCCTTGTGTAGCTTCTCCGGTAGATGCACTTGTAAAAAGATTATTTCGCTGAAAAAAATCATCGGCATAGTCAGTAGAAATCCAAAAATCAATAGATGTCTCTATTGATGCCGCTGTAACTCTGTCGGCTTCCAATCCTGCTTTTCTTGAAATTGAGGAAATTACAGGTATACCTATTGAAACGGTAATAGCCAATATAGCCATAACAACTAACAGCTCCGTCAAGCTAAATCCCCTTTTTTTCATAGACAGTCCCCTTATCCGATAATGGAGTACATATCAAACATCGGTAAAATAATCGATGCAACGATAAAAGCAATCAGTATGCCTAGAATAATAGTCATAAGCGGTTCAAGCAATGACATCGCTGCCGCAATTTTCCGTTCGGTTTCTTCCTCATAAAACTCAGAAGTATTATTAAGCAGTTCACCGATCTTGCCGGATTCTTCGCCAATCTTTGTCATAGATACAGTAAGCGGCGTAAATAAACTTGTATTGTTTAAGGCTTGATAAATCGGTATACCTGTTTTCACTTCGGAAATGACATTTGAGAACGCATCCTCATAATCAACCTGTTGTAAAGAACCTTTAGTTACCGTAAGTGTTTTAATGACAGATACTCCGCTGTCCAGCATCGATGATACAACACGAGCGTACTTGCCCATGATTTTTGACACCGTAATTGCCTTGAGAACAGGAATTTTACGAATGATTCGTTCCATGTATCTTCTGCTTTCCCTTTTGCTCCACAAAGTTTTCACAGTCGTGACAAGAAGAACAGTCACTATAATCAACACATACCAATAGTTTTGAATGAAGTCCGATACAGCTAACATTATCTTAGTAATGCCTGGGAGTTCTCCACCAAAATCAATGAAAAGCTGAGCAAAGGTCGGTACAACCTTAACCGACAGAAAAATCGTCATTCCCACTGCAAGAACAAGCAGAATAATAGGATAAATCAATGCAGATTTTGCCTTGCCGGCAACCTTGATTTCCTTTTCTGTGACGCTTGCTATTCGGTCAAATGCAACATCGAGCTTACCGTTTACCTCTCCCATTTCCACCATATTTAAAATAAAGGGAGAGAAATATTTAGGATATGCCGCCATTGCAGAAGAAAGCGGCGTTCCATCGGTAACATCTCTATGTATGTTGCTTAGCATTCCTTTGATTGCATCATTCTTCTCATCATCTCGAAGGACACTAAGCACTACGGGAATCGGTATGGAAGCATTTATCATAGTTGACATTTGCCTTAGCAATATTGCAATCTGTTTTTTATTTA
>CAJLFL010000309.1 GCA_905205855.1 uncultured Eubacteriales bacterium
AAAAGTCTTTTCATCATAAGTCACCTATTTATAAATATCGCTGAGCACTATAGTCTTTACATCATCAAGCGGCGTTATACTGTCACTTAAACAAAATACCTTTATTTTGTATGCGTCACTTTTTGTATTCTGAGAGATTTCACCGCTGCGTCCTATAATCACATCCGTAAGCTCATTCTTTGTGTTATATACAAGTACATAAAGCGGCGCATTATCCGTCCTTTTAAGGCTTAATTTTTCGCCGTCATATTTTGTCTCTGTATATGCCTTGCTTGTCACCTCTGCCCCTTCTACACTTTTTATATCACTGCTGTAAATCTTTACCGTTTCACCCGAATCAATCTTCATGCCCTGCGGTATTTTCCCCGGAATCACTATATTTTCAAGTCCGCTTATCTTATAAAATGCTTCGGCATCCACCGCCTCAACCGACTTGGGCAGGGTGATTTCTTTGAGGTTATAGCAATAGGCAAAGGCAAAGCGTCCGATTTCTTTGACTGTATCCGGAATCGTAATGCTTCTTGTTCCTATAGGCACACTTATCAGCTTGGTTTTATCTTTATTATAAAGCACGCCGTCCAGTGATGAATAGTTTGCGTTACTCTCGTCAACATTATAGTATCTGTTAAGATAGCCGACCTGCGGATCTATATACTTTACACCGCCGTGTATGCTGAGGGTATTCCACGGTTCATCATAATAATAGCCCTTTCCGGCATAGTACAAAAGCCTTGTAAAGTTCTGCGGTACAACAGCGTCAAAGTTATACGGTCTGTTAAGCACAAGAGCTGTTTCTTCATCAACATACTCATAAAAAACATTGGTATCTTTGTCAGAAAAGTTTGTATGTGCAGGCACTCCAAGATTTCCTAATGCCTGAGCATTGGTAAGAAAGCCCTCCATATCTATACCGTTGGGAGCTAAAATCTCATTCGCCGTTATAGAATTATATGCTGCAAAGGTATGCCCCTTAAAAACAATCTTCTGTATAAGATTATTAAACCAACATGAATATTCGGAAATTTCTTCAAGCGTTTCCGGCAGAATCAGCTTGTTATAAAACTTATTCTTTATGGCAAATCTGCCTATTGACCTTACTGTTATACCGTCTATCACCGCCGGAATTTCATACTCATCGTTCTCGCTTACATTTTGTTCAATCAGCTCTAATATTCTGCCTCTTTTATCATCCATTATCACCGCAGCGTACTTTCTGTAGCTGGTCATAGGACCGGCTACCATCTCATCAACCATTACATGCAGCTTTTCATCGGGCACGGTTTCTCTCAGCATCTGTATTTCCGCCGGTGCGCTTCCGTTTTTAAAATACGGATTACCGCCGTATTTATTATCATCCAGAAAGCGCTTTGATGTGCATTTGGGATAATATGATTTATTCCATACATATCCCAAGTTTTCAAACGTTTCATCATCTGCCGGCGTAAATCCAAGCTTTTCGCAATCAATAACTCGCGGATCATATGCAGAAACCGAAGTTATATCAGTTTGATACCATTCACCATCAATTTTAACAATATTCCAGCTATGGTCTACGACAGTATACCCATCAACTTCTACTGTTTCTATACCGTTCATCTTCAGCATTTTGTCAAACAGATATGAATAATGCATACACTGTCCTTCCTCATCAGCTATTGAATAGTCTTTGGGAATCCTATTTGTAACATTATACTTTTTGCAAAGCGTTCCGACAGAATACGCAATTATCTTTACCTTTGTATACTCGTCCATATCCGGCGTCAGCTTTTTCAAAAGTGCGGTTTTAAGGATTTCCTCCTCCCTGT
>CAJLFL010000310.1 GCA_905205855.1 uncultured Eubacteriales bacterium
AAATATTGTTTTAAGGGATTTTCATTATAACTGTTTGAGTTTAAATGAGCAGCTGCAGCAAAAAATATTTTTTGCTGCAGCTGCTTAATATTAGGTATACGGAAATTAAATCCGATATGCCTAAACCTCCATTATAATCGGAAGTATCATCGGGCGGCGCTTTGTTTTATTAAACAAAAATGCGCCGACTTCATTTTTTATTCCTGTTTTAAGGGTGGTCCAGTCGATGGTATGACCGCCGGTGCACTGCTGCACGACCTTGTCGGCTTCGGCGCGTACCGCTTCCATCAAATCCTCGGACTCACGTACATATACAAAGCCTCTTGAGATTATATCCGGCCCTGCGGTGCAGGTGCCGCTTGCCTTGTCTATTGTCAGAACGACAATGATTATTCCGTCCTCTGCAAGGTGCTTTCTGTCGCGCAGAACAATATTGCCGACATCGCCGACGCCGAGTCCGTCAACCAAAACCTTACCTGAGGGAACAGAGCCGGTTATTTTGGCGCTGTTCTGCGACAGCTCCAAAACCTTGCCGATTTCCATAAGGAAAATATTTTTTGAGTCCATTCCCGTCTGCAAAGCAAGCTCGCGGTGACGGCACAGATGTCTGTATTCGCCGTGTACCGGAATAAAATATTTCGGCTTTGCCAGAGAAATCATGATTTTAAGCTCCTGCTGGCAGGCGTGACCGGAAACATGAACATTGTCCTGCTTCTCGTGGACAACCTCCGCACCGTGCTTTAACAGCTCGTTGACAACATTGGAAACAGCCTTTTCATTGCCGGGAATCGGGTTTGCCGAGATTATTACCAGGTCGGTCGGTTCAATGTTTATTTTCTTGTGAACCGAGAACGCAATTCTTGTCAGCGCGGACATGGTTTCACCCTGGCTGCCGGTTGTGACGATTACAAGCTTATCCTTTGGATAACGTCCGATTTCGTCAATGTCGATAAGGGTGTTCTTTGGGATGTTCATATATCCCAAATCTATAGCGGCATTAAGGACGTTTACCATACTTCTGCCGGATACGGCGACCTTTCTGCCGTACTTGACCGCGGCATTGATTATCTGCTGCACTCTATGTATGTTAGAGGCAAAGGTCGCAACAATTATACGCTTGTCGGTTCCTTTTTCAAACAGAGAATCAAAGGTCTTGCCTATAGAACTTTCACTCATTGTATATCCGGGACGGTCGGCGTTTGTACTGTCTGAAAACAGAGCCAATACGCCTTGATTGCCAAGTTCGCCTATGCGTGTCAGATCAATCATGCCGCCCTCAATCGGTGTGGGATCGATTTTAAAGTCGCCTGTGTGCAGAAGTACACCGGCAGGCGTGTGCAGCGCAATCGCAACAGAATCCGCTATTGAGTGATTTGTGTGTATAAATTCGGCACGAAATTCGCCGAGCTTTATGCTCTGTCCTGCCTCAAGAGTATGCAGCTTTGCGGATTTAAAAAGGCCGTGCTCTTTAAGTTTGTTGCCGAGTATACCCAGCGTAAGTCTTGTGCCGTATACAGGTACATTAAACTCCTTTAAAACGTACGGAAGTGCGCCTATGTGATCCTCGTGTCCGTGTGTCAGAACGATACCCCTTATTTTATCCGCAACCTTATGCAGATACGTTATATCGGGTATAACTATGTCAACTCCAAGCATATCGTCATCCGGAAAAGCCATACCGCAGTCAAGAATAACAACATCATTTTCGTATTCAAAAACCGTGAGATTTTTTACGATTTCATGAAGTCGGCACAGAGGAATAAACTTTATTTTTTTGGTTTTCTTTAAATTATAA
>CAJLFL010000311.1 GCA_905205855.1 uncultured Eubacteriales bacterium
TTTATGCTTATATTCAGTTCCCCATTTGCTGATGTACGTGCCGTATAGATTGCAATATTATCTGCCGCAGTGTATTCCGCAGCAGTAAGTTCCTCCGGTTTTATACTTTCCTTTTGCTTTTTTGTTATAACTGCAAGGACTGCTTTACCCTCTGCATTTCCAATTTCACCGTTTATCGTCAAAGTTCCGTCTGAACTTAGAAAGTTTGTCGACAGTTCCTCGGCATACGCTGTGCCTATCAGCGCAAAGACAAAAGCACAAAGTATCATTATTCTGCATAAAAGTTTTCTCATACGTTGTCTCCTTTCCGGTGCTGTTTTGTTGTTCTGCCGCTTTGTTATACAAAACGGCAGAACTCTGTTTTAAAGCTTTACTTCACTGCAAATAGGACTCATTGTTTCTGTAGAATCCCATAAAAATGCTTTATACACTTTACCGTCTGTATAATCCAAACTTGCTGTCAAATCATTATTATGCTTGTATATAACAGCATTTTCCAATGTTTTTTCATCAGCACTGTACTGTGCTATAATCAATGTATATTCCTTTTCCTTATCAAAGCTGTATAGCTTAGCATATGCATTGGCTTTGTTAGACTCCTTATATATTCCAAATTCATTTACCAATGGCAAGGCAGGTATAGATTCTATTGTATATTCCTTAATCGTTTTACCATTTTTCAGAACAATAGTATCACCGTTGCCGACATTCGTCAGATCATATTCAACTCCCATTACCTCAACAAAATCGCTCACTTTACCATCTGTATATATTTTGTTACCGTAAACATAAATTCCCTCTTTATCGGATTTTGCTTTTATAACTGCTAAATCCGCTGCTGCATCGTATTCCGCCTTGCTACCCAAGGTGAGCTTTATATTATCTAAATATGTATACCCGCCGGCATTTCCGACATTCGTATAAAAACGAAGTTTTGTCACAGCATCGCCGCCAAACGCCCCAGACAACCCCGCCTTCTTTTCACCGTTTATATACAAATCATATTTATCATCTGTTTTGCTATATACTATCGCAAAACGCACCCACTCACCGTTTCCGGCATAGGTATTATCTATGCTTATTCTATCTGAACCATATTTTATATATGGCGCTTCTATTCTAAACAGCTCTTTTGCCGTCAGCGGCGTACCGCTGTATGCCGATATAAGAAATGTTCCACTTGTTGCAGCATTTCCCTCAAGCACAAAACTATTGTCAAGAGATGTTGTTATATCAATAAACTTATCACCTGTACCTGCCATTTTAAACGCATTTGTATCATTATATCTGTAGTCTTTCTCGCATGTACCGGTTATAGCACCATTGCCGCCGAGAGTAAGCCCTTTTCCATCTTCAAAACTATAATCAAACACTGTCTTGAAATCTGTTGCTTTTTCAATGGTATAATAAACTATTGTTCTTCCATTTGATGACTGAATTACCAATACGCCGTTATCTACATTATCTGTTATCTCTGTATATACACCGTCCGCAGCAACCGTGTAAAGCTTTGCTGCATCTGCTCCGTTCAACTGAGCTTTAAGCTCTGCTATGGTTTTACAGCTTGTTGTTATCTTGCTGCCCTCAACCGTCGTATCCGCACCTTTAGAGGTCAGCTTGCCGACACTGTATCCTGCTGCGTCAAAATTATCGCCGCTGTATATTTTTATATATCTGATACCGATGGAATTATTTGACGATACCGGGTGCCAGATATTCATTCTATTGACATTAGCAGTATCAATTTGTGTTGCAACGTTTTCATATACCTTCTCACCGTTTATATACAAATCA
>CAJLFL010000312.1 GCA_905205855.1 uncultured Eubacteriales bacterium
CGGAATTTTTGGGTATAGCATTATTGATTCTAAATATAAAAAAACAGCCTGAGGCTGTTTTTTTATATTTGCTTTTTCAGCTTTCTAAGTTCCGATACAACAAAGAACGCCACTATACAGCCTGTTGCCAAATCTGCAAACAAACCTGCATACAAAACGCCGTTCAGTCCCATAAACTTAGGCAGTATCAGCAGCAGCGGAATTAGCAGAAGTATCTGTCTTAAAAGCGACATGATATTTGCTTTAAGAGGCTGACCTGTTGCCTGATAATAACTTGTAGTAGCAATCTGCATACCTGCGGCAAATATTCCGCCGAGATATATCCGCATACTTCTTACCGCAAACTCGGTAAAGACAGGGTTTTCCTTTCCGAACAGCAGCAATATCGTATCCGGTATTGTTTCGCACAGCGCCCATCCTATTATTGTTACCGACGTTGCAATCACAAGCGCACATATATAGGTTTTTCGCACGCGGTCAATCTGCTTTGCACCGCGGTTAAATCCAAGAATCGGCTGACTTCCTATGCCTATACCGATGCATACGGATATTACTATCATACTGATTTTAAGTACAATTCCCATTGCGCTGAGTGCTATATCTCCGCCGACCGGATCACGGTCACCGTAATACACAAGCACATTGTTGAGTATAATATTCAAGGCCGTTGAAGCAAGCTGAAGCGCGCAGCTTGATATTCCCAAAACAGCTATACTCTTAAAAATACTGCCGCTTATACGAAGGTTTCTGCGATGCAGCCGCATTGTGCTTTTAAAAAAGAAATAGTATATCAGCACCGCCGCGCTGACCATCTGAGAAATTGCAGTCGCATATGCCGCCCCGGCAACACCAAGCCTAAAGATAAAAATAAACAACGGATCAAGCGCGACATTAAGCAATGCACCAATAAGCATACTATACATAGAAAGCAGCGGATTACCATCGGTCCTGGCAAAGTTGGATAAAATAACGCCAAGCACATTAAACGGAGCTGCTATCAGTATAATCGAAGTATACTGTCTTGCGTATTCAATGGTATTTTCACTTGCACCAAAAAGTTTTATAAGCGGATTTAAAAAAACAAGTCCCAAAACAGCAATCAATATTCCGGCAAGAAGTCCTGTAACAGAGGCACAGCCCAACGTATCCTCTGCCTGACCTTCATTATGCTCGCCAAGCTTAATTGCCGCAAACGCACTTCCGCCCGCACCAAGCAATGTAGATACCGCCAGTATTATAGTTACAATAGGAAACGCTATTGTTGTCGCGGCGTTTCCGAGATATCCGACTCCCTGACCTATAAAAATCTGATCGACAATATTATATATTGCGTTTATCACCATTGCCACAACAGACGGCAGAGCAAACTGCATTAAGAGCTTTCCTATCGGAGCATACCCAAGCGGATTATGCTCTTTTTGTGTTATATTTTCCATTTGCCAAACTCCTTTTTATGTTGTCTGATTGTATTGTCTAACTTTTCTATTTTATCACAAATAATACGTCCGGTCAATCATTTTAATTCGTTCTGTATTTTGACGGAGGAATTCCCTCTGCCTTTTTAAACATTTTTGAAAAATAGAACTCATTTTCATAACCGACCGCAGCCGCAATATCATAAAGCGGCATATTACTGTCCTTTAAAAGCTGCTTTGCTGCATCAATACGCATTTTTGTCAGCTGATCACTTATTGTGATTCCCGTTTCATTTTTGAAACGCCGTGCCAGCGAACGATAGCTTATATTAAGCGCATTTGCTATATCCTCCACATGTATATTATCCTTAAAATACTC
>CAJLFL010000313.1 GCA_905205855.1 uncultured Eubacteriales bacterium
ATCTAAAATCCGATTCTGCATTTTTTAGCGCACATTTGGCATGAAAAAATCCATGCAGCCGATGTCCGCTCTTATGCCAGTCATATAAAAAGTAATCGTGCAAAAGGGCGCCCCGTATAAGCGATTTTTCATTTATTTTTATAAAAATCAAAAGAAAGCCGGCAATAATCAGGCTTTTTTTTGCCACATTAAGCGAGTGGTCATAGCAGCTTATACTTCCGTGCTGTATAAAGTCTTTTTCTGTTATCATTCTTTCGGACTTTAAAATATCTTCGCCGTATAAAAGAATTTTTTTTGGAATTTTTTTCATTATATGCCTCCGTAATATATTGACCAATCACATACGATTATATTATAATTACAATAAGATTAAAAGTCAATGGCATATAATAGAAATATGCCGCGGAGGGAAAATGTTTAAGGATATTCTTAATAATTACATTTTAAAGCTTGGGTGTTCCGCAAAGGAACTTGCAAAAGAATCCGGACTTTCTGAGGCGGCGGTCAGTCGTTACCGTTCCGGAGAGCGTATACCCAAGCCGGAAACAGAGGATTTTTTAAAGCTTTGCAGGGGGATAGGCAGAATAGCGGAGAAAAACGGAATAAATGGTATTACCGAACAGAATGCCGCGGCAGAGCTGTCGGGTTATGCGCGTGCCGGAAATTTTAAAGCGGAAAGCTTTAGGCTGAATCTGAATCTGCTTATATCAACGCTGTCTGTAAACGTTTCGGAGGTTTCAAGAGAATTGAAGTATGATTCGTCATATTTATCACGTATACGCAACGGACACAGACAGCCTTCAAATGTTAAAGCACTTGCGGAGGGGTTCGGCAGATTTATCGCAAGAAAATTTGCAGACGGAGAAAAGGCATTGCAGATAAATGAGCTTCTCGGCTTGCCGCAGGACAGGGAGTTCTCTGCCACGGAATATGCGTCCGCCGTTACCGCCTGGCTGCTTTCCGCGGAGGAGTACCGACAGGAAAATATTGGAGTAATGAATTTCCTGAGAAAGTTGGACGATTTTGACCTTAACAACTATATACGCACAATTCATTTTGATGAGCTTAAAATTCCGCATATTCCTTTTTATAAGCCGCAGACAAAAAACTATTATGGACTTGAAAGCATGAAAAAGGCGGAGCTGGATTTTTTAAAAGCGGCTGTGCTTTCAAAATCAGCAGGCTCTGTATTTATGTTCAGTGATATGCAGATGGATGATATGGCGGCTGATGTTGAGTTTCAAAAAAAGTATATGTACGGTGTTGCACTTATGCTGAAAAAAGGTCTGTACCTTAATGTGGTTCATAATCTGAACCGTCCGTTTAACGAACTTATAATCGGACTTGAGGGATGGATTCCGCTTTATATGACCGGTCAGATTTCTCCGTATTATTTAAACGGGGTGCATAACAAATTGTTTTGCCGGCTTATAAATGTATCGGATTTTGCCGCACTGACCGGTGAAAGTCTGACCGGACACCATGCGGAGGGACGGTATCGGCTTGCTGCCAACAAGGAAGAATTGGATTATCTGAAAAAGTATTCCGGGTATATATTGAAAAAGGCACTGCCGCTTATGCGTATATACCGTGCGGATGCTTCAGCGGAATTAAACACGTTTTTACATAACGATTCGGAATACGGCGGAGCTCGTGCCGGAGTTCTGGCTGCCCCGCCGATATATACAATGTCAGATAAGCTGCTGAATAAAATTTTAGATTTGAATTCGGTTGACGATGTAGGAAAAGGTGCTATACTCGATTTTGCGGCAAAGGAAAGGATAAGAGC
>CAJLFL010000314.1 GCA_905205855.1 uncultured Eubacteriales bacterium
ATACCAAGTTCACGATTCATTTTTTCTGTCAAATTAAAAAACTCAGTGGTCATAATCGGATCGAGTCCGGTCGTAGGCTCGTCCATAAACAGAATCTTATCAGATGCACAAATCGCTCGTGCAAGCAAAACGCGCTGCTGCTGACCACCGGAAAGCTCTCGGTAGCATCTGTCTTTAAGTTTCAGTATATCAAGCGTTTGCATGGCGTTTTTCGCTTTTTCTTTATCCGATTTTGTGTAAAATGGATTAAATCTCTTTCTGTTAATACAGCCGGAGAGTACAACTTCTTTGACCGAAGCAGGAAATTCTTTTTGCAGCTCCGATTGCTGTGCAAGATATCCTATTTGATTTTTGCTTAAATTATTAAATATTATTTCGCCTGAACTTTGATGTTTTAATCCCAAAATCACCTTCATAAGCGTTGTTTTTCCCGTTCCGTTATCTCCTATTATACAAAGGTAATCCTTATCCTCAATACTAAATGTTACATCAGATAGCGGCTTTATTCCATCATATGCCGCTGAAATATTCCTACATTCTATTATTGACATGTATTAAACGCCTCCTCTAAATTTAATACATTATTTCGCATCAGTTTAAGATAAGTCGCACCGTCTTCAAGCTCATCTGCAGTTACATTATGACATGAATGAAACAAAAGCGGTTTTGCGCCGGTTTCTTCCTCTATTGCTGTTGCAATTTTCTTGTTGCTAAACTCAATATAAAAAACGTAACGTATATTTTCTTCTCTAACTTTATCTATCAAATAAGCTATTGTACCGGCACTTGGTTCAGCCTCAGAGCTGCACCCTGGAAATGCTGCGCGGTATTCAATTCCATATGCATCTGCAAAATATCTAAATGGAAATCTATCTCCAAAAATCATAATTTTGTTTGCAGCATTTGCCGTTATACTTTTAAAATCATTATCAAGTTTTTTAAGTTCTTCGATATAATTCTTACTGTTTTCAAGATATTCGACACTGTTTTTAATATCGCAAGCCGACATAACCTCGGCAATTTTTTCGGTTATCTGTATTGCATTTTGAGGCGATGTCCAAACGTGTTCATCATATTCAAAATCATGCTCACTTTCTTCCTCATGTTTGTGAGGCGCCTGCATTCCTTCAACCGTTTCTTCTTCCACTGTGTTTACGCAATCCATCATTTTAATAATTTTTAAATCAGGATTATCAACGGAATTTAAAATCTGGTCAACCCATACATCTGATTCTCCGCCGGTATATATAAATACGTCACAATTTTTTATTTTAATAATATCATGCGGCGATGGTTCGTACGAATGACTTTCGGTTCACGGTTTGAGAAGCATTGAAACATCCGCTGTTCCGTTTGAAATTTCACGCGCAAAATCATATGCCGGGAATATTGTGGCAACAACCTTCAGCTTATCGTCTGATGTTACGGTATTCATATTGTCAAATGTACATCCCGAAAATGCAAGGCATATAAAGACTGTAATCAAAGCCATTAAGCGCTTAATACTTTTTATTTGCATAAGTTATTCTCCTGTATTAAAAATGCTGCCGCTTTAAGATTAACGGCAGCATTTTATCTGACAATCAACCGGCATTCTTTTTCGGCTGAATTTCTTCCCTATGAATAACACGAGGCTTTGTGCGCTTTTCGACACAGCCTTCTGTGATTATAACTTTCTCTATACTCGGATCGGATGGGATTTCATACATTATATCAAGCATTGTGCTCTCTACAATTGTACGGAATCCTCTTGCACCGGTTTCCCGTTCCATGGCAAGATGTGCAAT
>CAJLFL010000315.1 GCA_905205855.1 uncultured Eubacteriales bacterium
AAAAAACTGCCGGTGATTTTAGTCCTCAGCTTTGCTCTTGGGTTTGCCGTGACAATAGCTGAGCCAGCTTTGCAGGCATCGGCTGAAACGGTTCCGCATATAAATAATACAGTCTTGCTTGTTACGGTAGGAATAGGAGTGGGGTTTTTCCTTTCGGTCTGTATGCTCAGAATTCTTACGGGCATAAAGCTCAGATGGCTGCTTATTGCATTTTATGCAGTTGTATTTGCACTTGCTGCTTTTGCGGACGGTGATTTTCTCGGAATTGCTTTTGATTCCGGCGGTGTGACAACAGGGCCTATGACAGTTCCGTTTATTCTCGCTCTCGGTATAGGTGTATCAAACATACGAAGTGATAAAAAAGCCGAATCCGACAGCTTTGGATTGGTTTCATTATGTTCAATAGGACCGATCCTGGCAGTTTTGATTTTGGGATTTTTTTATACCGAAAACAGTTCGGTTGTGGGTGTAACGGTGTTTTCGTTTGAATCAACCGCAGAAATCGGCAGAGCTTATATGAATGCAATTCCGTTATATATGAAAGAAGTTGCAATATCCCTGCTTCCGGTTGTTGTGATATTTTTCTTGTTTCAGATATTCTCACTAAAAATGTCGGGACGCGCCTTGATTAAGATTTGCATTGGTATTGTTTATACATATATAGGGCTTGTATTGTTCCTGACAGGAGTTAATGTAGGCTTTTCGTCTTTGGGAGCTGTACTCGGCGGCGAACTTGCCAACGGCTGGACAAAGGTGCTTTTAATTCCGCTTTCCATGCTTTTTGGATGGTTCATTATATCTGCAGAGCCGGCTGTTGCCGTATTGGAAACACAGATTGAGGAGGTAAGCGCCGGTGCGATACCCGGAAAAACAATAAAACACAGCTTGTCGATTGCCATTGCATTGGCTATGGGAATTTCTATGCTGCGTGTTGTTACCGGAATTTCAATAATATGGTTTCTTGTTCCCGGTTATGCTGCTGCACTTATTATGTCATTTTTCGTTCCGGATATATATACAGCTATTGCATTTGACTCCGGCGGAGTTGCCTCCGGTCCTATGACCGCAACATTTATGCTGCAGTTTGTGATAGGAGTCAGTCTTGAACTGGGAGGAAATCCGTTGAGCGACGCTTTCGGTGTTGTTGCAATCGTTGCCATGATGCCGCTTATTTCAATTCAGGCAGTAGGAATTATATATGAGCATAAAGAAAAACATACATCCGTTACTGCGGAATACGGTGATTATGATATTGTAGAGCTTTGGGAGGAGGATGCGGCATGAATTATGTGATATCTATTTGTAATCCGAAAGAAATCAATGCGCTTACAGGTATTTGCCAAGAACTGCAGCTTCCTTTTAATGTTGTTCTGCGCGGCAGAGGCACAGCGGTAAAGAGTATGATGGATATTCTCGGAATAGAAAGCAATGAAAAAAGAATTATGCTGTCGGTGGCAAATTCCGAAAAGACAAAACAACTTATTAAAGAACAAAAAAGAAGAATGTTTATTGGTGTTCCGGGACACGGAATTGTTGTAGCTGTTCCGATAAAAAGTGTGGGAGGTGGCAAAACTGTGGAATTTTTAAACGGAGATAAGCAGGAGGCAAGGTATACGCCGGAGCTGAATTATTCATATGAGCTGATTGTCGTTGTGGCAAACGAGGGCAGAACGGATATGGTTATGAATGCCGCAAGAGCGGCAGGCGCGACCGGCGGTACGGTTCTGCACGGAAAGGGAACCGGCGGAGAAAGAGAAGAAATGTTTTTTAATGTTTCGATTGTCC
>CAJLFL010000316.1 GCA_905205855.1 uncultured Eubacteriales bacterium
TTTTCCTTTTTTTTATCAAAATTTTCTTCAGTAAATATAAGGCAGGAATAATTCGGCAAATCCTCTGCAGCTTCTTTAATTTTTTTGTAGTCAGTGCTGTTTGTTTGATTAAATATTCCTGTATTTTTTGCGATAACAAGTTTTTTTTCTGACATTTGAGGGTATTGCTCAGTTGCTTCAAGAATTTCTTCAGCCTTTGTTCCTTTACCTTCAAATACAAATTTATTAAAATCCTCTGTTCCTGGTGTAATTAGTTTTTTTTCTTTTTAGTCAAGAGCGTTATTTAATAGATATTGTTCATCTCCATAAAAAAAATATATTGGTTTTAAAGAGCTGCTTTTAATCTGTTTTTTTAATTCATCAATAGTCATAGAATTGCTCCCGCCTTTTTGTTATTGAAATATTGCGTACACCATCGTTGTTTACGATAAATTCGATTGTACCATCATAATCTGTCCGCCATATAGGAATACCTTTTTTGCTGAATATATCCAGCATTTCTGTTGACGGACAATCATATTTATTATTTTTACCGAGTGATATAACAGCGTATTCGGGATTGACACTGTTTATAAACTCATTACAGACTGCACTTAAACTGCCATGGTGAGGAACTTTAAGTATTGTAGATTTAAGAGTATCACCATAGATAGACGCTGTAATTCTTTGTTCTTCTGTTTCTGCATCACCCGTAAATAATACAGAAAAATCATTATATACAGCTTTCATGATAGTAGACTGATCGTTAAGCTTCATATTTTGCGTACCTTTGTCCGGAGCCAAAATATCATATCTTATTCTCCCTATATTATAAGACTTGTTTTTCTCTATCCAGTTAACGGTTATATTATTATTTGATGCTAATTTTAAAACCTCAAGCCGCAAATCTGAATCTGCTTCTTCAATGTTTATGCATAATTTATCAATACAAAAGCCTTGTTCAATAAGTTCTTTTATTCCGCTTGAATGGTCTTTATGAAAATGAGAAATAAAAATTGCGTTCAGTTTTGATATGTTTTTTATTTTCAAATATGACACTAAAGTATAACTACTGCCGATATCACCGCCGTCTATTAGCACCGTACCTTCCTTTCCGCCTTGTATAAGACAGGAATCTCCCTGACCAACATCAATAAAGCTGATAATTACAGGTTTGTTTTTATAATAGAATTTTAGTGAGTACACAAGAGTGAATGCGGCAACAATCCATGCAAATAGAATAATGGCAGCGATTATAATTCTATGTTTTTCATTTGAAGTTTTCATATTCTTCACCTAAAAAATTATAGCATAATCGTCATTAAAGGTCAAGAAAAGTAATATGAACATTATTAAAATTTATAGCTTGCTTTTTTTGCCGATAGCGCTTATAATATAGCTATTAAAAAAGAAAGGATGTATAAATTGAAAAAATATTTTATTTTGTCTGTAATAACTGCCGCACTGATACTATCTTTATCCGGTTGCGGAAACACCAATAAATCTGTAAATACATCAGATTCGTCTGAAAGCGGATACTCTGATACAGACACCGCTTCCGAAACAGCTGTGCCGGAAGAAACCGAAAAGCCGCAGCAATCAGAAGAAACTAATGGAAACAATGCACAGCAAGCCGAGAATCATAAGGAAATAGAAAAAATGATTAAAGATGCAAAGGAATTGATAGATGAGGGCTTGACGGATGATGCAAATATGCTTATAAGGGATTTGCTTACCAGAAATCTGACCGAAGATGAGCGTTCTCAGATTGAGGCTCTGCAATCAGAAACAATTA
>CAJLFL010000317.1 GCA_905205855.1 uncultured Eubacteriales bacterium
ATAATATCAGCTTTAATAACTTTTACAGAATTTTTTCTGAAGTTCTTAATTAAATTTACTTTATATTTTATTCCACAACAGGAAAGAAAGGCAGGAAAAGATGAATAAAGATGTATATGAGAGTCCATTAAATTCCCGTTATGCCAGTAAAGAAATGAAATACATATTTTCTCCTGATAAAAAATTTAAAACATGGAGAAAGTTATGGGTTGCCCTTGCTGAAGCCGAAATGGAACTTGGGTTAAACATAACTCAGCAGCAGATAGACGAATTAAAAGCTAATGTTGATAATATTAACTATGATGTAGCTGAAAAAAGAGAAAATGAAGTAAGACACGATGTAATGTCCCATGTTTATGCCTATGGTCAGCAGTGTCCTTTGGCAAAGGGAATAATTCATCTTGGCGCTACATCCTGTTATGTCGGAGATAATACCGATATAATCATCATGTATGAAGGTCTTAAGCTTATAAAAGAAAAGCTTGTAAAGGTAGTAGCTTTGCTTAAAGATTTTGCACTTAAATATAAAGATATGCCGACTCTCGGTTTTACCCACTTTCAGGCGGCACAGCTTACAACTGTCGGAAAGCGTGCCTCGTTATGGATTTGGGAATTATTAATGGATCTTGAAAATATAGATTTCCAGCTTAGCCGCGCTGCGTTGCTCGGCTCTAAAGGTACAACCGGAACACAGGCAAGCTTTATGAAATTATTTGACGGCGACCGTGAAAAAGTAAGACTTTTGGAGGAAAAAATCTGTCATAAAATGGGATATAAGAAATACTATCCTGTTTCCGGTCAGACATATTCAAGAAAGCTTGATTATCAAATGCTTTCGGTTTTAAGCTCAGTAGCGCAAAGTGCATATAAATTTGCAAACGATATACGTCTTCTCCAGCATTTGAAAGAAATCGAAGAACCGTTTGAAAAATCTCAGATAGGCTCATCCGCGATGGCGTATAAACGAAATCCTATGCGTAGTGAAAGAATCTGCTCGCTCGCACGTTATGTTGTTGTTGATGCACTCAATCCGGCGATAACCACATCAACTCAATGGTTTGAAAGAACACTTGATGATTCGGCGAATAAACGTATAAGTGTAGCAGAAGCATTTTTGACTGTTGATGCTATTCTTAATATATACATGAATGTTGCCGGAGGTTTGGTTGTGTATCCTAAGGTAATAGAGAAGCATATTCTTGCCGAACTTCCGTTTATGGCAACAGAGAATATTTTAATGGATGCAGTAAAAAAAGGCGGAGATCGTCAGGAACTTCACGAACGTATCAGGGTACATTCAATGGCAGCAGGACGGGTTGTAAAGGAAGAAGGAAAGCAAAACGATTTGATAGAACGTATTGTATCAGATCCGGCATTCAATCTTACGGATGATGAAATTCAAAAAATACTTAAACCGGAAAACTTTATCGGGCGTGCAAGCTATCAGGTATCTGAGTTTATAGATGAATATGTAAATCCGGTATTAGATGATAACGAAATGTCCTCTGAAGTTGAACTTACTGTATAACCGAAAGGAAGATAATGATGAAAATAGGATTTATTGGTGCCGGCAATATGGCTTCGTCCATAATGAACGGATTAATCAATGCAAACGTTATAAATGTTTCTGATTTAAGTATATCTGATCTCGACTCCGAAAAGCTGAAGTTCTGGAAAGAAAAAGGAGCTTTTGTCAGCAATGACAATAAGCTGATTGCAAGCAACAGCGAAATTGTTTTTTTTGCTGTAAAGCTTAATGTATTACCTTCTGT
>CAJLFL010000318.1 GCA_905205855.1 uncultured Eubacteriales bacterium
CATATGACATAGCTTGGGAAAATATTGATTATAAAATGGCAAATAACAGAATTTTATTGTTTATAAATAAAAGCTGTGATTTTATAGAAAAAGAAATATTACAGGGAGTAGGTTGTAATGCACAAGAAAAAGATTTTGCATCTCAGCTTGACTAAAAGTATCGGCGGTATCGCTTCTTTTCAAAAGAATTTATTTAATAATACAGACCGCAGCGCTGTGGCGTTTGAATTTGTGACAACGTATCCGGACAGCGCATTGATTCCGTTTTTAAAGGATAATAACGTCAAAATACACCTCTTGCCTCCTCAAAAAACGGTTCTGCCGTATTGCCTGTCGCTATACAAGCTTTTAAAAACAGAAAATTATGATGCAGTACATATTCATAAAAATTCGTGTGCCAATCCTATGGGTTTTATTGTTTGTCGTATTGCAGGCGTTAAGCAAATTATCGCACATTCGCACAGCACTGCCTCGATTGGCGGAAAAATAGCAGATATATTCCATTTTTTATTCAGACCGCTTGTAAGAAAGCTCTCAAATGTAAAGTTGGCTTGTTCTGCAGAAGCAGCCGTATGGCTGTACGGAGAAAAATATTTTAAAAACAATGACACAGTTCAGATAATAAAAAACGGTATTGATACGGATGTGTTTGCATACAACGAAAATGTACGCAGTGAAGTGCGGAAAGAGTATGGCTGGGATAATAAATTGGTATTCGGACATGTAGGAAACTTTATTCCGGCAAAGAATCATTACTTTATGGTTGATATTATATCCGAAGTGATAAAAACAGAAGAAAATGCACTCCTTTTGTTTTTGGGCAGAGGTGATGCAATGGAAAGCGTCCGTGAATATGCAATAAAAAAGGGAGTTGCGGAGCATATTGTATTCATGGGTTCAAGGTCTGATACAGCCAGGTTCTATCAGGCGATGGATTTATTTTTATTCCCCTCCTTATACGAGGGGCTGCCGATTGCCGGTATTGAGGCGCAGACCGCCGATTTGCCGTGCCTGTTTTCGGACGCGATAACAAGCGGAATTATGATTACAAGCCGAGCCGTTTCCATGCCTCTCGAATCTGGGGCGGCTGAGTGGGCAAAAATGTCAATAGCACTTGCTAAAACCTCAGAACGGGGAAATGTATCTGATAAAATAGCTGCTTCGGGATATGATGCGGCAGATATGGGTAAACGAATGGAGCAAATTTATGAGCAGCAATAGAAAATGATATGTTCCGACCTTTTAAAGAAGCGTAAGCAATAAATAAAAAGAAAGGAATGCAGATATGGATAAATATATAATCCCGGCTAAAAAAGTTCAGCATACGTATATGCTGTGGGTATCGGCATTCCTTCTTATTTTCAATGTTTATCATACAAAGCTCATGAGCATATTTATGTTTCCTGTTTCGTCTGTTTCTATGTTTGCAATCCAGGGATTTGCAGTGGCGCTGCTGCTGGCATACTTTATGACAGACAAAAAGCTAAGTTTGTATAAAATAGAAATACAGCCAATAGAATGGCTGCTTATACTGACTGTCCTTGTGATGTCGGTAACAACAAAAAGCATCGGTGAAAACCTTACATACATTATCAGATATGCGGTTCTTGTTTTGATTGTTGTGTTTATGAAGTATGATGAAAAATCTTTTTATATATTTTTTTTTTTTTTTTTGTCGGCAGGACTTGTTTATGCAGCGGCAACATTATGGTTTTATTTTGATATAGATTTTTATATGGTGCTTTTATATTCGAATTTTAAATTAAGT
>CAJLFL010000319.1 GCA_905205855.1 uncultured Eubacteriales bacterium
GATACCTGATTGTTAATATCTAAAATATAACAATTTTGTCTTGGAAGGAAATATACGCCCGGCTTCCAGCTTGTGAAAGCAGTACCGTCCTTCTCGCCGCACTGTCTGATTGAGCCGCGCGATTCGTCAACACCGCCCTCACTCCATACTGCTACCCATTTCTCATTATAGGCAACAACCTGAAATTCACTCTTTACTGTAACATAAAACGCTGTGTTAGCGTTTGCCGACGTTTTGCTGTTTTCAGCAAACAGCGGAGCATATCCTATTTCCCTAAGTTCCTCAAGTCTTTGTGCATGATAGTTAATTGGCGGATCACCGGGATAGAACGAGGCTTTTACCGAGCCGATTTTCCCCTCATCGCCTATATGCACAATGGCCATTCCCACAAGCGGCAATGAAGCAGGACGGTCGTGTCTTACCCATTCCGTCGGCACCTTAGCATAAAAGTTTCTTTCTTTACCCTCGGTTGTTTTGCTTCCGCCGTAGATGTAATCCGAAAGAAATGTCATCTCTATTGCGTGCTGATACTTGTCAGTATCGGAAGTCGCCCATTGCTTGTTTAGCTCCTTTTCGATATCTTCACCGGTATCAAGTATCGGTTTTGTTTCACGGGATGTTTCATAAGCAAGTACATATCCGACTGTACCGTCCTGAAGCTCAACCTTATGAAACTTTGCGTCAGCCTCTCCGATTACATACGCCTCCAAAATCGTCACTCTGGCTCCCCTGGAAATCTCGGCTATATTTCCTGAATAAGCCGGGTTTTTTGTGACGCTTACAGTACCGTTGTATACGACATAAGCTGTATCGCCTGCCTTTAGTTCAGCCGCAAGCACATTTACACAAAGCAGCATGAATGTGCAAATCGCTGCAGCAAAAACTTTTTTTAACATAATATTCCTCCTTGCATTTGTAAATTATTAGTGTTATTATATATTATACACCGTACACCAATGTACGATACAAGTGTTTTGGAGAAAAAATTATGAAAAATGAAAAAAACTTATTTTCAATCGGAAAGGTCGCAAAAGCGACAGGCGTAACAAGACGTATAATACTCAATTATGAGGATAAGGGACTTATAAGCTATGATTTCAAAAACGGAGAAAACGGAAACCGTTATTATTCAATGGACGCGCTGACAAAGGTTTATACTGTCAGAAATCTGCATAAACTGGGGCTGTCATTAAACGAAATAAAGGGGTATCTTGACGGCGATATTGACATGACCATGCTTATACGCCGTCTTGAGGATATGCGAGATGCCATTAACATGAATATAGAAAAGCTTTACGAACGCGCAAAAAGCCGCAATGACGGCATAAAGGAGGTCTTCCTTGATGAACAGACCGTTTACCGCAGAGTCTATATTGCAAAAAGCGTTGCTGAGAAAACCGACCTTTTACGCAGAACCGCATTTGAAGCAATGCAGCTTTGCGGCACATATACCGGCAAGCGTATGTATTTTATCGAGCATCCTCTTTCAGAACCCGAAAAAACCGTCTGCTGCGCCGCTGTTCCGCCGCAAAGCAGCGGAGAGCATATCGTAACCCTCCCCAAAACTCCGGCTTTAAGCGTGTATCACCGCGGAGCATATGAGGAGCTTCCGAATGTCCTTGACGAGCTTATGTCTTATGCAAAGAAAAACAGAATTGAATTATCGGGGATCTGCCGTTATGTCTTTTTGGAGGTGCCGCCGCAGCACAAGGACAAAAGCCGTTTTATAACCCGTGTTTTTGCCCTGCTGAAGCAG
>CAJLFL010000320.1 GCA_905205855.1 uncultured Eubacteriales bacterium
ACACAATGCCGTTTTACGCACAAAAAAACGCAAAAAACATAAAAACTTCCAAAACCCCCTTGGCGATAAGTAATACATATGATATAATGTGTATGTAATCAGGAAGGTCTCCGGCAAGGTCGTTTTCGAATCCTTGACTCGGAGGTGGGGTATGGTATAATAAAAAAGCCATATGAGGGGATTTTCAGATAAGAGTCTGTATACATAATCCCTTCCTTACTGTCCGAGATTATGTTCGCAGGCTCCTTACAACACCTCCGGCACTGTGGAAGTAACCCGCTGCTTATTGTCATATATTGTGGTTGTTACACTTCCGTCGGGTTTGATAACGCCTACAACACGGTTGTTTACACCGTAAGTATAGGAGGTTACGCGGTTTGCCCAGTCGGTGACTCGGATAAGATTGTGATTTGCGTCATAAGCATATGTGACAGCAGTGTTATCGGGGTAGATAATCTTGGGAAGATTGCCCACTGCGTCATACTCATAGCGAATGACCTTGCCGTAGGTGTCGGTATAGCTCGACAAACGGTTGAGAGCATCGTAGGTTCCGGTGATCGTGCCGTGGGCTGTCGGTTACGGTCAATACGTTGCCGTTGGCATCGTAAGTATAGCTTACAGCGCCTTCGGGCGAAGTATAGCCCGTGATTCTGCCCATGGAGTCATAGAAATCTGACCGCGTGCGTTGGTGATCTTTTTGCGTATATTCAGCTCGTTGTACTCGTAGCTCTTGATACCGCCCGAAACGGTGGACTCGGATGTGAGTCTGCCCATATCGTCGTAGGTGTAATTGGTTGCACCGCCGATAGGACCGGCAAGACGGGTTACATTGCCGAGCAGATCGTAGGTTGCCGAGCTTACGTTGTTTGTTGCATCGCGAACCTCGGTACTGCTTCGAGCATAGACAGTAGGAATTCTTTTTGATTGGAGTCGTGCTGAAGCGCAAACGGAAACTTTTCATTAGAGTGAGCACTCTGTGAAATTTCCTTAGCCTCATCAAACAACTCCACAGGGGGCGCGAGGATAATGTTTTCTTAGCTGACATTGATTTCAACGTCATTGTTCAATAATTCATTGTTTTCGTTATTCATTTTTTAATCCTTTCTTTTAAATTTTTGTTATATTTTGCAGCCGCAAGTGTATTATAGAGGCTTTACCTGACAATGAGTGTCATGGTTGTAATTTTGTATTGCATTTTGTGCTTGAATATGATATAATATATAAAAACAAGCAAGGAGCGATGTCTTGATATGTCATTTGAAAAAATCGAAAAAGAAAATTTGACTAATGATTTAATACAACAAGATATCATCAATGGTTTCAAAAATGATTCTCACATAACTACCAATGTTATTTTAATTATAGTTGGTATTTTTATTGCTTTTTGTTTTGCTTTTCTTACTCCGTACGCATGGCTGTTTTTGTTGATTCCTGCTTTGCTTTTTATGATATGGTATATAAAGCGAACGCATAAAATCAAAAAGATAAAAAATTACGAGTTCAGTGTTGTTCTTGACGAATTGCTTTACGAAAGACAAGGTGAATTGCGAACAGAGGCTACATTCTATAAGGGAAGATGGATTTCGTATTTGCAATTTTTAAATAATGGACGCTGGGAAATGGAAGGAAATTACTATTCTTGGAGCAACAAATATAAAATGAGCAGTACAGGTATTTGCAACACATCAAACTCAAAAGATGTATTTTATGTTGTTTTGTAT
>CAJLFL010000321.1 GCA_905205855.1 uncultured Eubacteriales bacterium
AGCAGTTAAATACACCGAGATTACCGGACTCCATTTTAGTGAAAGCGTCATCGTTTGAAAGTGCGTAATATTCTTTGTCGATCAAACCCTCGGAATAGCATTTATTAAGGAACATAAGAGCAGCCTTTACCCTGTCGCCGTGTTCGTAAGGAACATACAAATATTCATTGTCTATATATAACCATCTTGTGCTGTAGCTTGTTCCGAATGCGTTAAAAATCGGCATTTCGAGCGATGTGGCATATCCGGCGCCGAGAGGTATAACATTATTGCCGAGACTCTTGAACGCTTTGAGGCAATTATATAATTCATCAGTAGTGGTCGGAACGCTTAATTTGCATTGGTCCAAAAACTTTTTATTGATTATATACATGGTATTAAGACCCGATGTATCTATTCGGGGTAAAAACCATATATTTCCATCATTATCCTTCAGATTTTTATCCATACCTTCAATTTTGTCAATGCACTTTTTCAGGCTTTTTCCGCAGGTATCGATCAATTCGTTCAATCTTGTAAAAACACCGTCGCCGAAATAATTGCTCACCAAATCAGGCGAAACAACATTGACAAAATCAGGCATTCTTCCCGAAAAAATAAGTGTATTAAGCTTTGTTGTGTAATCGGCGCTTGGAACAACCTGAAATTCAAAATTGACCTTTGTCCTTTTGGAAAGCTCTTTTAAAATTAACTGATCTCCGCTGATCGGCTCGGAAACATAATCGTTAGTCAGAACCGTGACGGTTATTTCCTTGTCGTTACTGAAATCCAGCTCGGCATCCTTAATCGCTTCGCCGCCGGAGATACCGGACGATTGTGAATCGGTATCCTTATCCGATTTGCAGGAAGCAAGGGTCGCCGCCGCAAGCAATACAGCCATAAAGCAACAAAAAAAACGCTTATAAAACTTCATAAATATTCCTCCTGAATTTTTATATTAACTCAGCCCTTTATAGAGCCGAGCATTACACCCTTAACAAAATACTTCTGGATAAAGGGATAAACCACAAGCAACGGCAACACCGTTACCACAACAATGGCGGCTCTGAAGCCTCCCGGCGTCAGCGACGGCATACCCTGCTGAGCGGCCAGACCCTGATTTAACGTAGCATCGTTTTGCGTAATTAGAAGATCTCTTATAACCAACTGCAACGGAAATTTATTTTTATCGTCCAGATAAATCAAGCCGCTGAAGAAATCGTTCCACTGTCCGGCGGCATAGAATAATGTGATCGTCGCAATTACCGGCTTAGACATAGGCACAAAAATCCGAAACAGAATTACAAAATCATTTGCACCGTCCAATTTGGCGGATTCCTCTATTGCCGACGGTATCTGCTGCATATAAGTACGCATAACTATCAAATTATACTGGCTCACCGCAAATGGGATTATCAATGCTAATCTTGTGTTAAGAAGACCCAGATTTTTTATAAGCATATACGAGGGGATCATGCCGCCGCCGAACATCATAGTAAACGCTATCAAAAACATTATGAAATCGCGACCGAAGTAGTTTTTCCGCGAAAGCGCGTATGCCCCTAATATTGTAAGTATCATTGAGTATAATGTGCCGAACACGGTATAAAACACGGAATTTAAAAATGCCTTGGGCAAAAATTCATGCTTTAGAACCAATTTATAATTATCAAAATTAAAGCCCACCGGTATTATGTAAAACTCGTTGTTAAATACAGCTTCTCTGCTGCTGAA
>CAJLFL010000322.1 GCA_905205855.1 uncultured Eubacteriales bacterium
TTTTCTGATAAATTTCATTCGCCTTTCTCAGCCTTTTTATATTAGCCGCCATTACTTCACTGTTAAACATATTCATCACCTATGTTCAGTATATTTATTATCAATTGAGTTGTCAATAACTTTTTATTTGATATAAAGGCAAAAACTCAACTATTGGTTGTATTTTATACAAAAAAAGAACTGCAGCAAAACAGACTTCATTTTGCTGCAGTTTTTATAACAGCCAAAACATAACCCACCTTCAAATGTCATAACCTGTCGGCTATTACACTCCATGCTTTGATCAGCTTTTCCATATTCCATGCTGCATTTGCAGGAGATGTAGACGGCAGGCATACCGCCTCCATTCCGATTTTATCTCTTGTATATTTGTTATAGTATTTTTCGGCGGTTTTGCCGTTGACAAATATTCGTTTTATTTTACCTTTGTCTATGATTTGACTAAGATTATTAGGTGTTACGTTTTTGATAGAGCTGTCCGAGCTTCCGCTTATCTCGCATGAGGCTATCACATCCCACAGCGCAACTCTGTTTTTGAGCAGAAACACCTTTTTTTCTTCTATTGTCTGCGGAACCTCATCACCAAAAACCGCCGCTGTAACTTTCCAGAAACGATTTTGCGGATGTCCGTAAAAAAACATTTGCTCGCGTGACTTTACGGACGGAAAGCTTCCTAAAATCAAAATTTCGGAATTATTATCATACAATGGCTTTATCGGATGATATATCATGGTAATTTGCTCCTTTATAGCTGTAAGTACAGTGTATGAGTGTCATTTAATTAAAAATAAAACGCTATTATTTATTATAGCATTTTTTCAGATAACAAGCAATCGTTTTCAGGCATAAATACAGGTCTGCCTTATGCTTTGAGGCAGACCTGTATCTAAGATTTAATATATGACGGTATCATACAGCGGTTTTAGTGTTTCATAGGAATCCCACTGTAAAAGCTTTATCCTGTCACCGCTTTCAATAACGGTTCCTATTCCCATTGTTACGGTTTCATTCGGCTCGATTGCTAAGCTCATAGATGATACTCCCTTTAACATATCTCCCGAATATATACACAAAAGCGCCTTATCATTCAAGCTGTTCTGCGTTTCATTTTTAATTATAAGCTCAAGTCTGTTCATTTCATCCGCTGCCGGAGCGCTTATTTCCGTTCCGGAGGAATTAAGAAGCCGATGCTTAACAACAATACCGGAATTATAGCTTTGCTCTCCGTCATTGACAAATAATCTGTCCAGCCAGAACTTTGTTTTAGTATCGCTTATTATTGTGCATTTTATATTATGAAAGCCTTTATCGAGGTTTTCAACAGTAAGCGCAAGACGCGGATTTCCGGTAGAAGAACTGCCGTATGAGGATGCTCTTGAAGCAATTTCCTTTCCGTCTATCTCAATCTTTACACTTCCGCCCTCATTATACTGTCTTGTTTCCAAGCCTATTGCTGTTCCGTAAAAATCATAGCTGAAGGAATTTCCTGCTTTGTGTCCCAAAAATCCCCTAACATCGGATTCTTTTTTGCCTATCAATGCTCCGGTCGGTCCCTCCTGCCAATCGCCTATGAACATTTCCGGCAGAAGCTTTGCGCTCCGCATGATAGTATCGCGCTTATTTTCAGACATCCATGAAACATCTGTTTTTGCCTTTTTATAATAATCTCCCGTTTCCAAACATCTTATGATTTCAT
>CAJLFL010000323.1 GCA_905205855.1 uncultured Eubacteriales bacterium
CAAAGCATACACAGAATATGTTTCCATAACCTCAAACAGTATTGAATTTATAAAAAAATGTAAATCAGTTCTGCCTGACATATCATTCGATTATGACGGCGAGGTTACCGAGGCTGCTCTTAAAGCTTTAAGAACTATTCTGCCTAAAGACAAACTGACTGTGTGGCTGCCTTATAAATGCAAAAATACAGCTTGGGTAAAGCTTCCGTTTGCTGACAGTTCAGCAGCGGATTTGGTACACAGGTACGCAGGGCTCGGTATATGGCTTATATCAGAATATGATGATTTTTATGATGTACTCAATCGCTTTAATCCGGATATTGTTGAAACGGACGGTAAAATCAAGTCCGAAGCGAACTGCGGCAAAATTTTTGATATGCATACACATTCGCAAAACTCGCATGACTCGGAATGTCCTGTGGCAGAAATAGCAAAAGCGGCAGACATAAATAATTTATCCGGTTTTGCAGTCACTGACCATTGTGACATTGGATTCTGCAACAGTATCGACATAAGCACGACAGTGCAAAGCTCCGTTGCAGACGCCGAAATAACCAATAACAACTCAACGCTGACCGTTCTAAAAGGTGTAGAAATCGGCGAAGCCTTTTGGTTTCCCAAAGCTGCAGCGACAATTCTTTCCGAAAATGATTTTGATGTCGTTATCGGCTCGGTTCATGCAGTGAAGTTTAAAGGCTATGATATGCCGTACTCTCAAATAAACTTTGCAGAACTTGGAATCAATGCGTCAAATCAGTATTTTGATAAATACCTTGATGACATGATAACAATGATAAATACATGTGACTTTGACATACTTGCACATTTAACCTGTCCCCTGAGATATATCAACGGAAAATACGGCATGGGTTTAAGCTGCAAAGACTACATAGCTAAAATTCAAAATATTTTAACCCTTATCATAAAATGCGGAATTGCTCTTGAAGTCAATACCTCGTGCATTTATAACGGAAGCGGTTACTGTGAATTTATGCCGGAACAATGGATAATTGAATTGTATAAGGAGCTTGGCGGACATTTGATCACACTCGGCTCGGACGCACACATATCCGAAAACTCCGCCAATATGTTTGGCAAAGCATATTCAGCACTAAAGCAAATCGGTTTTGAAAGCATATATTACTATAAGAACAGATATCCCGTTCAATGCAAAATAATAAGCGAAAGGTAAGCTACGGTTTTATTTACCAATTCTATTTGACTTAAAGGAGAGAATAATATGAAAGCAGCTGTTTTTTATCAAAAGAACAAACTTATAGTCGAGGATATTGATATTCCGGATATAAACGCAGATGAGGTTCTTATTAAAGTCATGGCATGCGGCATCTGCGGAACAGATATACATATATATGAAGGTGATGAAGGCGCTGCCACTACACCGTCCGGAAATGTTTTGGGACACGAATTTTCAGGCATAATAGTCAAAACCGGCAGTAATGTCAAAAACCTTTCCGAAGGTGACAGGGTATGCGTCGATCCGAATAAGCTTTGCGGCAGCTGCTTCTATTGCCGCAGTGCAAAGGGACACTTTTGCGAAAGCATGATCGGCATAGGAACAACCGTAAACGGCGGTTTTGCCCAATACTGCGCCGTGCCGAAAAGTCAGGTTTATAGGATAGCCGACTCAACCGCATTTGAAGAAGCCGCTATGGCTGAACCGGTTT
>CAJLFL010000324.1 GCA_905205855.1 uncultured Eubacteriales bacterium
TACATGGAAATTACAATTTCCTTTTTCCAGTAATTTTGCATTGCAATATTAAGGCAAATAGTTATAATGTTATTATATTGTTATGCATACAATTATACAAAGCTTTTATCCGGCACAAAAACGCCGCAGTATATATTCAGTTTTTCAGGGATGGGGGTATTATATGAGAATCGAAAAAATCAGCGATAATAAGATAAAGGTTTTAATAGATGACAGCGAGGCTAAAGAGTGGAATATTACTTTTAAAAGTATTTCCGAGAATACACCCGAGGTTCAGGAAATGTTCTGGACCGCCATACGTATGGCAGAGGAAAATGTGGATTTTTCCATAGACGGAGCCAAGCTTTTTGTAGAGGCTGTTCAGGATAGTGACTCGTCAGAATGCGGTTTTGGCATGATGATTACGCGCGTTTGCAGCGATGAGGAACTGAACTGTGCAATAGATAATTGCAGCTATAAAGGACGTATTAAGCGCGCGCGCCTTAACGGCAGACAAAGGATAGGTAAAAAATATATATATTCATTCAGTGACTTTGATAATGTCTGTCTTGCCGCAGGTGAGATTTATTCTATGTATACAGGCATAAGCGCACTGTATAAGTGCAGGGATAGATTCTATCTTTATATGATTCCGCAGAACTCTGCGTTGTTTGAGGACACAGAACGCGTTGTGGCAGAGTTTGGCACAAAGATAAAGAACGGTCAATATATGCACGGGTACTTAAATGAGTACGGAGAGCTTATGATTTCGGAAAATGCGATAGATGTAATGGCAAAGTATTTTTGCGCGCTTTGATTGACAAACGGCTGTGGTTGTGATATACTTATAAAAAACAGGGGAGCTTGTATCGGCAGGCTGAGAGGAAGTAATCAACTTCGACCCTTTAACCTGATACGGATAATGCCGTCGGAGGAAGTAAAAATATTGCTTTTCACGGGGAGTCCGATATTGGGCTCCCTTTTTAAATTTAACATACTTTATGAAGGAAGGGTACTTATGAACGAAAGAAAAACATCACTATTTTCAAACGGACTGATATGGTTTGGAGCAGCGGTATCTATTGCAGAAATGCTTACCGGAACAGCCCTTGCGCCGCTCGGCTTTGCAAAGGGAGCGGCAGCGATTGTTCTCGGACATATAATAGGCTGTCTGCTGTTTTTTGCTGCCGGAGTTGTGGGCGGCAAAACAGGTAAAAGCTCAATGGAAACCGTTAAAATCTCGTTTGGTCAAAAGGGCTCGCTGTTATTTTCAGGTCTTAATGTACTGCAACTTGTCGGCTGGACTGCTGTTATGATAGTTTCCGGTGCGGCGGCAGCGGACGCGGTATTAAATCTTGGCGGCCCGTGGGTATGGAGCGTCATTATCGGAGTATTGGTGCTTATCTGGGTTATTGTTGACGTAAAAAACCTCGGAAGGCTAAACATTGTTGCAATGTCGGCTTTGTTTATACTTACTGTTATACTCAGCTTTAAGGTATTCGGCGGAGCAATCGCGGAAAACAGCGCTGAGGTGATAAGCTTCGGTGCGGCAATGGAGCTTTCGATAGCTATGCCGCTTTCATGGCTTCCGCTGATTTCAGATTATACAAGAAATGCGGAAAAACCCGTAAAAGCGTCTTTGGTAAGCACCCTTGTTTATTTTGTTGTCAGCATGTGGATGTACTTTATCGGCATGGGTGC
>CAJLFL010000325.1 GCA_905205855.1 uncultured Eubacteriales bacterium
AGTTTATACTAAAAGGAATTGTTTATACAGATATTGAAAGTACAGTCTTAGTGAACTTTAAGTATCAAAAGCATTACTGTGCCGCATTGGCTATTTTTTGTGTAATTCTTGCAAGAGTATTTATATACTCTGTTATTACTTCTGCCGAAACATTATCATCACGCAATTCTTCTTCATATTTTTCCGCTTTATCAGTCCACTCAACGGTTTCTGCCGCAAGCCTTGCATACTCGGCTATAAGCTTAGTATCATTCGGATTAGACTTGCATTTTTTTGCAAATTCGATATACTTATCCGTCCACTCCTCATAATCCTTTAAAAACTGTTTCCATGCTTCCGGACTTCCGGAAGCCTCCGGTTCTTTGCTTTCCGCTGACTGCAGCTCTGTCTGCTGTTTTGTTTTTTCTGCAGGATAATTGTCCTTTGCATAATATACAGTAACCTGTTTATCCTTTGTTTTTGCATATGTATACTTTGGATTTGTTTCATTATTGACTTTAAATACATCACCCTTTTTTACATCACGGTTATTATAATCGCCGGACAAAATACTTTCTGCATCCGTTTCAACCGAAATAACCTTAAAGCCTTTGTCCTTTAATACCTTTTCGGCATCGGTGTAATTTATTCCCATAACATTAGGTATTTCCTTTGTCATGACATCATCAATAAAACTGCTTGTTTTATTCCATACAAACACAACCAAAATAAGTCCTATTACCCATATCCACCATTTCTGATACAGTTTTTTTCTTGGTGTTTCTTGTTCATTCATGATTATTCCCTCTCAAATTTTAATTATTTGCTGTAGAGGTTCACAGCCAGTCTGCTTTCATCCTCAAAATAATGTATTCTCAATTCATAGCCATCAGAATTTTCAGCATTGTAATAGGTTGTACCCGATGATGAATTAACGATAAATCCTTTTTCCTTACATGCATCCGTATACTTTTTAAAGTCATCCTTTGTCACGCCGTACGAATCAAATCCAAGACTGTCATCATCCGCAATGCATTTTACCATTCTTACCTCAGGCTTTGGTATAACATTTGCAATTTCTTCATCCGTCCACTGATACAGCTCCGTGCCCTCCTCAGACACCCATGTATACTTCTGCGATTTGAAATCATAATAAACCCCATACAGCTTATCGTCCTTTCCAATGTAATATATCGTGGCTATATCGGGCTGCATAATATCATACTGAGCCATACTCTCAACCGGAATATATGTACCGTTTATTGTACACGGTACTTCTGCGGCGCTTTCGCCCGGTTCGGTAAACTTTCTGTTGCTGCCGTATATGTATGTTTCAGCGATTTCCTCATCATCCTTATCATACTCTTTTTTATATTTATCAAATACAGAAAGGTCATCAGCCGTAAGACTGTCTTTTTGTCTGAATTCAATATCTAATTGTGCAACTGTGTACTTTGTGTTATTGGTATATCCGAATAAAACCGTACGTTCTCCGTCCGCTATTCCTTCATTTACACCCCAGTCTATATCTTCAATTTTTATTGGTATGCTCTTAGCATTTTCTACGCCTTCCGTTACAGCTTCATCTGTTCCGCAGCCCGAAAAAGCAAGCACTGCAACCGAAAATGTAAATATCAGATAAAGCATTTTCAGTTTATTTTTTAGTTTC
>CAJLFL010000326.1 GCA_905205855.1 uncultured Eubacteriales bacterium
TAAAATAATATACTATCTTCTCTCCGGCTCAACGAATCATATTATCTGCGATAAGCTTTTTATATCCCAGCAAACACTTCAATACCATACGAGTCAGCTTTTTTCCGCTGTTGACGCTAAAACAAAATCCGATTTTATCCGTATTTTATCGGAATATGTTAATACGAAAAATCTCAGCAATTCTATTTCAAACGGATTTTGAAGTTCCGAATAAGAATTATACGCCGCATCGCTTTACTTTATAACGCAATAAAAATGTCGGGAAATATGTAGTCGGTTATTTATCACAACTATGCCGAACAATTGAAATTCTGTCTGTACTTCTGATGGCAGTGTGGAAAAATATGTAACTTAAAATGAGAATAAACCTGATTACCAACCATGACCGCAAGCACAAGAAATCGGCGGTATAACGGCAGTTTTACGGCTCGTTCTAAAACAAGCAGGAGAAAGCCGAGGGGTTGCGATGCTTCCCCTCGACGGTTCACAGCGGGCGGCAACGCCGACCGCATAAGGCTTTGCGGGACTTTTGATAACAGCAACAAAAAATGCGATTTAGGGGTTGCTCGAATTTTAACCTCGCTGATTTAGGGGTTGCTGAAATTTCCGCGGATATTAAGTGAAATGTCGACTCATTTCCGCATAAAAATATCAGACCAATCGAAATCGGTCTGTTTAGAGAATCACATAACAGTAATTTTAAATGATCGACAATATAAGTATAGCTGTCAACCGGAATCAAAAATAATTTTTAATCCATTCTCATATTTTTTGAAAAGAGATCACCTTGGATATACTTCAGCGATGAATTTGTATTCAATTAACCTTTATGACTTTTGTGAAAATATCTTTCAAATAATCGTTGACGCCGTTTGCAGCTTTTATTGTTGCAGACATTAAATCATCTGCGCTTATTTTTGAAAATTCTATTTCATATCCCGCATGCCGAATTAGTTGGGATATAAATATTCGTTGTGTTCGTCCGTTTCCTTCTCTGAAAGGATGCAGTATATTTGTAACACAATAAAAGTCAACTATATTATTTACAAACGGTTTAAAATCCTGATTCATGAAATAGTTTTCCGATTTCAGTCTTGAAAAGCAAGCGCCTGCTAATTCTTCTATTTCTTTTGCTTTAGCGAATTGTGTTCCTTTTTTAGATATATCGACATTACGGATTTTGCCTGCCCAATCATAAATATCCTCAAATAGATATTTATGAATTGCTTTGTAGTGCTGAAAGTCATAATTGCCTAAAATGGGATTGCTTTCTAATTCGGAGCCTTTGGCAAACGTGATTTCTCCCTCTACCAACGATAATTTCTTTTCATCTTTAATCCCAAACTTGTTAATTAGGCAAGTTGTTCCGATATAGCAGTCGGCCGTTATGGTGTTAATGCTGTAACCCATTAGGTTGTTACACCAGCCTTTCTTTTTACAAAAGCAATATACTCGTCCATAGTAAGATCTCCCTGTAATAACTTACGACACAAATCCTTACATTGGTCATCGATTATAAAACCTTCCATTTCAACAGAAGCGGCAGAATTTTCAATTGCAATATCTATAGACATAAATTCACCTCATTTT
>CAJLFL010000327.1 GCA_905205855.1 uncultured Eubacteriales bacterium
AACAACTGATACTCCGGATACTGCATGACAAGTCCCACATCAAAACGCACCTTACGCATATCCGTTTTCTTGTCACAAAGATTTCTTCCGCCTACGGTCACTATGCCGTGCGTTGGTTTAAGCAAGCCGTTTAAAAGCTGAATAAGCGTTGATTTACCGGAGCCTGTGTGTCCGATAAGTCCGATAAATTCACCCTGTTTTATGTCAAGATTTACATCACTGAGCGCCGTTTTTTCAAACGGCCCGCCCTGCATATAAACATAACCTGCATGCTCTATCCTAATCATTTTAATCTCCCGTAATACTATCGTATTTCTCAGCCAGAACTCTAATGCACTCCTCAGAGTCAAGCACCTGCGGATTCAGCTTCACCCCTGCGCGGTTCAGCCGATAAATCAGCTCGGTTGCCTGAGGGACATCAAGTCCGAGCGCCTTAAGCTGTTCAACCTGCGGAAAAACCTCTGTCGGCTTTCCGTCCATTTTTATATGTCCGTTGTCTATCACAACGACTCTGTCCGCCTGTACCGCCTCATCCATATAGTGCGTTATCAGTACAACCGTCATTCCCTGCTCGCGGTTAAGCTTCTTCACCGCGTCAAGAATTTCGCGGCGCCCTGACGGATCAAGCATAGCAGTAGGCTCATCAAGGACGATTATATCAGGCTGCATTGCCAAAACTCCGGCTATCGCAATTCTTTGCTTCTGTCCGCCGGACAGCATGTGCGGAGCATGCTTCTTAAAGGCTGACATACCGACCGCCTCAAGCGCGCTGTCCACGCGGCGGCGTATCTCCTCCGGCGGAACACCGAGGTTCTCCGGCGCAAAAGCCACGTCCTCCTCCACTATATTGGCAACCATCTGATTGTCGGGGTTTTGAAACACCATTCCCACCCTGCGGCGAATATCAAAGGTCACGCTTTCGTCAGAGGTATCATAGCCCTCTATCCAAACCTTGCCGGAGGTCGGGACGAGTATGGCGTTAAAATGCTTGGCAAGCGTTGATTTGCCGGAGCCGTTATGCCCCAGCACCGCTAAAAATTCACCGCGGTTTATTTCCAGATCAATACCGCCGAGAACAGAGAATTTTCCGCCTGTTTCGTCATTGGTATATTCAAAATGCAGATTTTCTGTTTTTATTATAGGTTCCAAAGGGGCTTCCTCCCTTTTATTTGATGTCGGACGCGCACCACCTTGAGCTGTAGCCGCACGGCAGGCGCAGTTTGAGATTTGTAATCGGCAGTCCTACCTCGTCTACCTCAAAGCTGCCGCCGAATTTCTCTAAAAGCGTAAGTCTGAATATGTTTTCCATAACGCTTCCGGAAAGTCCTGTCGTATAAGTATTTGTCAAAAAGAACAGCGGCTTGTCCGACAGAACGCTCATACAAAGCTTTATCAAATCAAAAAGCTCCTGTTCTATTTTCCATAATTCTCCGCCCGGCCCTCTGCCGTATGACGGCGGATCCATTACTATTCCATCATATTTGTTGCCGCGGCGCACCTCGCGCTCGGTAAACTTTTTAACGTCGTCAACGATATAGCGTATAGGTCTGTCCTTCAGTC
>CAJLFL010000328.1 GCA_905205855.1 uncultured Eubacteriales bacterium
CTTACAGAAAATATCGACGGATCAGCTAAATAAAATGAAAACTCAAAGGTTTTCGGAAAAATTATATCGATGATGAATGAGCATATAAAAGAGAATATTACGTTCGGATTTGTTGCGGAGGAATGTTTTATAAGTACCGGAAAATTAAAAAAGCTGTTTAAAAGATATACGGGAATGGGTGTGATGGCATACTTTACCGAGCTTAAAATTAAAAAGGCAATGGAGCTGCTGTCGGGAGGACTTTCGGTCAAGGAAACAGCAGAGGAGCTTTCATATTCAAGCCAGTTTTATCTTAGTTCGGTTTTTAAAAAGGTGACCGGTATAACGCCGTCAAAGTATAAAGAAAAGTTGTAGCCGGTATGTCCTGTAATTGAAAATCATCATCTAAGCTAAATATGCTTTTTTACAAATTCCAAAAGCTCTTTCCTGCCGGAAAAACCACAGATACCGCAGAGCCTTTTTATGCGGTATTGTATTCCGTTTACTGTCATAAACACAGCTTCAGCCGTTTGTTCATAGCTTTTGCCATCTGCCATAAGCTTAAGCACGGTAAGGTCGCTTTCGCTGCAGTTTTCAAATATCAGCTCGGCTTTCAGCAGCTTTTTTACCTCGGAATCCGAATAAAAGTCAAAGCTGCCGCTGTCGCAGCAGACGGTGTCGCGGCTGCCGGATTTCAGCGGAATATTATGTGTGCTTTCCCGTACTATTATGCTGCTTTTGATATTGATATTTACGTTTTGCAGATATGGGTTTTTCCTGAGCAAATTGTAAAGCTCTACAGCGGCTTTTCCGTATTCATCATAATTTAAGGCAACACTTGTTATTGACGGAGTATTCAGCTTTCCGAGATGTGTGTTTGCAAAGCTTACTATAAAAAGTCTGTCCGTTCCAGACGGATTTTCTTTTTTTAAATTGTCAGTCAGGGACACTGCTGCATAATCGTTTGTGCATATCACTGCGTCATACTTGTCAAGGTTTAACCTGAACTCCGACCAGCACTCGTTCAGACCGTTCGTATTGTAATACACGTCATTGCTGCCGAAGCGCAAAAGCTTTAAGTTATCGCTTGTAGAGGAGGGGTTTACTCCGTACAAGGCTATATTTGACTTGCCGCAGTCCGAAAGTTATGCCATAACATCTCCGGTTGCGGAGTATATATCGGTGCAGACATTGTTTATGGGCAGCTGATATGGACGGTTGCTTATCAGAATAACCGCTGCTTCGGTGCTTTCGGAGAGATTTTTTTTTGTTGTGTATATCCATGCCGGAGTTGTACCTATAATTACAACAGAATCGTCGCTTTCTGCGGGACAGTCAGTGTTGCTGATTATGAAATTTATTTTTGATTGCTTTGCACGTCTGAGCAGTCCGTCAAGCGTTCTTTTGCACCATGTGCTTTCTTTATATTTATCTTCGGTGACAGTATAGATTGACATTTTTATCACTCCGTATATCCGATAATCAGGAATATTTATCTGTTGTTATTGCCTTATATTATATTAAATCAATACTGAAAAAGCAAGAAATTTATAAATTTTTATATTATTTTCTTGCTTTT
>CAJLFL010000329.1 GCA_905205855.1 uncultured Eubacteriales bacterium
TGTAAAAGCGGCATCAATCTTTGTAACGGTTGATTGCTTTAGCCTGTAATAGCTTGGAACAATACATGCATAAATCTCATCGGATGACATCTTAAATCTTTCAGTACAGCGCAGCAAAAACGCAAGGTTGTCCAAATCAATTTCTGTTCCATAGGTTTTATTTGAAATCTTTGCTTCATCCGGACTGAGATATTTTTTTGTATACTGTGATATGACCTTTGCCCAATATGTATCAAGTGCAACTTCAAGATAAAACAAATCCTGCCGAACCGGATCGCCGGAAAATGATTTAAGTGCCTGATAATACGGCGTAGGTTTCAAAAAGTCAAGCAAGCCCGAAAAGCTTGTGATGCCGGCAAGATCCTCAGCCTTAATAATTTCATTACCAAACGGGATGTTAAACGTATATTCAGCAATCTGAGAGCACTTGTTTATATGCATAAGTCTTAAAAAGACCTTTAGCTTTTCTATACCATCCTGAATCTCAAGAACTTTTAAAAGAAATGTACCGGATGCGTCCGCATAATGCAAAAGCGCAACGATATCATTCAGGGTCTGCGACTTAAGAAGCTGTTCAAGCTGACCGCGGTGCAGTGCAGAAACAGGTGTTTTTTCAAGGACTGATTTATATCTTGTGTTTTCCGCTAAGTAAGCCGCAACAGCAGGGACAGATCTAAGCTGCATAAGAGCGTCATAGTCCTTTGATTTAAGTGCAGAACCGGACATAGCATGAATTTTGGCTGCAAGCGCTGAATTCTTCATAACTTTAAGAATCACAATACTTACCTCCCAAAACTAAACGCCGGTAACGTTTTTTGTTATTTCGTCTATCCATGCAGACTGTTTTTGTTTACAGGTATTTGAAAGCTTTTCAAGTTTTCCGTCATACAGCTTTTCCAAAGCTTCGGCTTCTTCTTTAGATTCAGCATCAATACGCAGCTTATATTGTTCGAGTTTATCTTTTATATCTTTTTCTGTTTTCGCTTTTCTTGCATCAATTTCCTTTTTAAGGTCATGCTCATAATTCTGCTGCATCTTCTGAGCGTTTTCGGAAACGCCGCGCGCTTTTTCTTCAATGTCAATTATAGCTTTCATTATATCCATTCTTATCACCCTTTCTTTCGACTAACTGTATGCCTAACAGAACGTCAAAAGCTTTAATCAATTTCTCAAGCTATGCAACGGAGCCGGAATCCTGCCGCCTCGTGCAATAAATGCCTCGCTTGAATATTTATGAACAGGCATAATAGGAGCTGCACCGAGCAATCCGCCAAATTCAATACTATCGCCGACCGTTTTGCCTATAGCAGGAATTATACGAACAGCTGTTGTTTTTTGGTTAATAACACCTATTGCCATTTCATCAGCAATTATAGCCGAAATAGTAGAGGGAGAAGTATCGCCCGGAACAGCAATCATATCAAGACCTACAGAACATACACAGGTCATTGCTTCAAGCTTATCAATATGAAGCGCACCACATTCGGCAGCAGCAATCATACCGGCATCCTCGCTTACGGGGATAAACGCACCGCTGAGTCCGCCAAC
>CAJLFL010000330.1 GCA_905205855.1 uncultured Eubacteriales bacterium
GCAAGAGCTATTATTTTTCCATGTTTTTTAAGCTCACATAGCATTTCTGAAATTCCGGGATATATAATATTTTCGTGTATTCCTATTGCCGCAAAACGCTCGCGGTATTTTTCAACAGCCGATAGTGCGGTGCTTTTATCCATTCCGTAAAACTGCATAAATGAGTCTGTCAGCGGAGGACCTATTACACGGTTAAGATTTTCAAGACTTTCTTCTATGCCGTAATGCCGCAGTGCATATTGAAAACTTTTTGTTATGCCCTCATGCGGATTGGTTAATGTTCCGTCAAGATCAAACAGAAGATATTTGTATTCCATTTATATCCCTCCGGATTATATTTCAATCGTGGGATTGTTTTTTGACCTCTTATACAGAACAAATTTGCTGCCTATAACCTGCACCGGTTCTGCGCCTATAGCGTCGGCAACCTCATTTGCAGCCTCTCTTGTGTCCATAAGCGAGTTATCAAGAACGTGAACCTTGATAAGCTCCTTTGCCTCAAGTGCATCCGCAAATTGGCGGAGCATATTTTCTGTTATACCATCCTTGCCGACCTGATACAATGCCGGTACGGAATTTGCCAGGCTTCTCAGCTTGGCTCTTTGTTTGCTTGTAATCATAGTTATCATCCTTTAATAAATTTACTTAAATGAATATAGCATATAAACCTTAGGTTGTCAAGGCAGTAATATATTGATTTTTTTGACGTAAAGAGTTATAATTAACATGAGGTGAAACAACATAATGATTATTGACGTACATGCACATATATTTCCGAACAGGCTTGCTGAAACAGCTGTCGGGGGAATAGGCAAATTTTATGACAGGACTTTAAGTTGTGACGGAACAGCAGAAACACTGGAGGCTATAGGCAAAAAGTCCGGAATAACAAAATTTGCCGTACATTCGGCGGCAACAACCGCGCATCAGGTAAAGCGTATAAATGATTTTCTGATTTCAGCCGCAGAAGAATATCCGGATGAATTTATAGGCTTTATGACACTCCATCCGGATTTTAAGGATATTCAGAATGAAATTGACCGCGGAATTGCAGCAGGAGTAAAGGGGATAAAGCTGCATCCGGATTTTCAGAAATTCCGTATAGATGATAAGAAAGCATATCCGATTTATGAGGCAGCACAGGGAAGATTGCCGATACTCTTTCATATGGGAGATATTAGGTATCAATACAGCCGTCCGGAGTATTTGCTTAATGTAATTGCGGATTTTCCTGAACTTAAGATTATAGGAGCACATTTCGGGGGTTGGTCTGAATGGGGCAGAGGAGCGGAATTGCTTGCCGGAAAAGATGTGTGGGTAGATTGTTCAAGTGCAAGACAATGGATGCAAAAAGAGCAGTTTATTGCGCTGATTGACGCCTTTGGTGCTGACAGGGTTTTGTTCGGCAGCGATTATCCTATGTGGAATCCCGCTGATGAATTAGAGTATATAGCAGGTCTGAAACTTCCGGCTGATAAGCTTGATGATATCGGGTATAAAAATGAGGTACAGGGACTTGGAATATTAAAAATGATGCAGGAC
>CAJLFL010000331.1 GCA_905205855.1 uncultured Eubacteriales bacterium
ATATAAACATTCCGTCGCGGTAGTGATCAAGATGTCCGGATATTTTATATAAATCACTTTTAGCCATAAAAGGAGTTTTTGTAAGAAGATAACCTCGTTTTTGCTCCTCGTCCTCCACGAATCTTTGTAAAACTTGGAGCACACGTGCACCTTTGGGAAGCATAATCGGCAATCCCTGACCTATATAATCAACTGTTTTAAAATAGCCTAATTCTCTGCCAAGTTTATTATGGTCACGCTTTTTTGCTTCCTCAAGCTTTTCGAGGTATTCCTCAAGCTCTGATTTTTTGGGAAAAGCAGTACCGTAAATTCTCGTAAGCATCTTGTTCTTCTCGTTTCCGCGCCAGTAAGCACCAGCTGTATGCTGAAGCTTTACGGCTTTAAGCTTACCCGTTGACATAAGATGAGGTCCTGCACATAAATCAGTGAAATCACCTTGTTTGTAAAATGATATAACTTCATCCTTCGGTAAATCATTTATAAGTTCAGTTTTGTATATTTCATCATTATCCTGCATAAGTTTTAATGCGGCATCACGTGTAAGTTCAAAGTATTCAATCGGTATATTTTCTTTAATAATTTTTTTCATTTCCGCTTCAATTTTTTCTAAATCTGCAGCGTTTATCGGAGATTCAAAATCGAAATCGTAGTAAAATCCATCATCAATAGCGGGACCGATTGCAAGCTTTGCGGATGGATATATACGTTTTACAGCTTGTGCCATAACATGTGAGGCGGTATGACGGTACGCAGTTCTTCCTCCTTTATCAGCCCATGTAAGAAAATTTATACTACAGTCTTTTTGAGGAACAAAACGCAAGTCTGTAAGCTTTCCGTCAACTTCCGCTGCTAAGCAAACGCGAGCCAATCCCTCGCTTATTTCAACAGCAATGTCAATCAATCGCTTGCCGTTTTCAACTTGCATAACACTGTTATCTTTTAAAGTAATATTTATCATTTGCAAACACTCCCTTTTGGCTAATATCCGATCATAACCGAACCAAGTATAGAAATAAGTATGCCGAGAGCCGCTCCGGCAACAACCTCTAATGGTGTATGTCCGAGTAACTCTTTTAAACGTATTTGTTTTTCGAGAGGATCGGTTTCGTCCCATGTATCAATTATCATATTTATCATTTTTGCCTGCTGTCCGGCAGCACGTCGTATTCCTGAGGCATCATACATAACTACCAGAGCAAAAGCGCAACAAACAACAAATATTGGGCTATCAAATCCGGACTTTATTCCGACAGCGGTTGCAAGGCTTGTCACTATGGTTGAATGTGATGAAGGCATACCGCCCGGCCCCATAAAACGTGTCATGTCAAGTTTTTTGTTTTTAACCCATACCAAAAAGCCTTTCAAAAAACACGAAAAGATCCAAGCAAACAGAACGACAAAGAATATTTTGTTGTTCAAAAATTGATCTAAATAATTCATTTGTTTTACTGCCCCTTCTGTTTAATATATTTAATAATCACGGCATAGTAAATAATCAGCAAGAGAAATAAGAAATTCAGAATTGTCA
>CAJLFL010000332.1 GCA_905205855.1 uncultured Eubacteriales bacterium
CTATGATGACGAAAAAATATCAAGTATTTTTTATAACTAAAAGTAATATGTATAAAGAACGTCAAAAGGGCTGCAAAAATAGTTTTACAGCCCTTTTATTTTCAGTTTCCGCATTCTATGCTTATTTCGTTAAAGGTTTTAAGATAATCATCGGTGGTATGTTTTTTCTTTTCATCTCCGGATATATCCATGATTGCTTTCCCGTCATGCATCATTACGGTTCTGGTTCCGTATTCGACGGCATATCTGAGGTTGTGAGTAATCATAAGAGTGGTAATGTTTTTTTCTTTTACAAGCCTGTCGGTAAGCTGCATAACTGTATCGGCAGATTTGGGATCAAGCGCTGCGGTATGCTCATCAAGCAGCAAAATGTCGGGATTTGCAATAGTAGCCATTATCAAAGCAAGAGCCTGGCGCTGTCCTCCGGACAGACCGCCTGCCAATGTGCCGAGCCTGTCTTCAAGTCCCATTCCGAGAATTTCAAGTTGGCTGCGGTAAAAATCCCTGCGTTTAAGGTTAAGACCGCGTGTAAGATTAAAAGGTTTGCCCTTATTATCGGCTATGGAAAGGTTTTCAAGTATAGTCATGGTAGGACAGGTGCCGTCTGATGGATTTTGAAAAACTCTTGACATTCGGCGTGCGCGTTTATAATTTTCAGCTTTGAGTATACTCTTGCCGTTTAGAAGAACATCACCGCTGTCGGGCATTACATCTCCGGAGATAATATTCATCATTGTTGTTTTGCCGCTGCCGTTGCTGCCAATTACCGAAACAAATTCACCATCTCCGATTTCTATGTTAAAATCGGAAAACAGCTGTTTTTCATCAACGGTGCCTATATTAAAGGATTTATCAATATGTGACAGTTTAAGCATTTTTTACACCTCCGTTTTTCTTTGCCCTGCGTGTGGTAAAGTCGTTTATCAGCAATGTAGCGACAAACAGGACGGTTATTATCAGATTTGTGTCGGAGGAGGCCATGCCGCTGCTGATGGCTGTGGTTATACAAGCCTTGTATATTATCATTCCGAACAATACGCCGGTGGTAAGGCGCATAAACTTTATTTTGCGGAATATGGTTGTTCCGATTATAACAGCTGCAAGTCCCATAACCATTGTACCTGTGCCTGATGTTATGTCAAACTGCATTGAACGCTGACAGGCAAGAGCACCTGAAAGAGCAACAAGTCCGTTGGATATTGCAAGACCGATTATTTTTATCTTTCCGGGACTTTGTGCAAGAGTGACTACCAAAGCGGAGTTGTCACCGGCACTCCGCAGAAGAAAACCGGATTTGGTTGAAAGATACCAGTCTAAGGCAAGTTTCATAAAAACAGCTATTATCAGAATTATAATAATGTATTTGTATGAAAGGACAAATGACGGTATAGATTCCGGCAGTGAAAATATTGTCGGATAACCCATAAGAAACTGATTCGGTGCGCCGGCTATACGATAATTTACGGAATACAGTGCCGTCATGGTAAGGATACCGGCAAGCAAATCCTTGATA
>CAJLFL010000333.1 GCA_905205855.1 uncultured Eubacteriales bacterium
GTGTCATATAGAATTTTTACGCCTGCCTTTATCAGCTCGCGTTCCATCTCTATTGCAAAAAGCGACGCATTAAACTGCACCTCAAACCTTTCCTTTTTCCTTTCTTCGTCTGTGCCGTTTTCAAGCCATGCCTTAGGATAACGTTCCTCCGCGCCGTGACGGATTGACAGTCTGAATAATTCCTCAGCCAATCCAAACGAAACCTGTCTGCCCATACCGTCGCAAAGCGGCAGATATATAGTCACCAGCCCGGCAGTTGCAAGTCCGCCGAGTATACATTGCTTTTCGGTCAATATAACGCTTGCACCGTTTCTTGCTGCAGCAAGTGCAGCGCTTACACCCGCAACTCCGCCGCCGGCAACAAACACATCACAGCTGCCGAAAACAGGTATTTTGCGTTCTTTTTCCAATAATTCTGTCATAGTACCCACCCCATAAATTTTTTTACACTTTATCACAAAAGTAATTATATGTCAACAAAAAAAAGATTTCAAATGCTGCAAAATAAATAAACCGAATGATATAGATAACGTATCTTTATCATCCGGTTTCTATGGCGTGCCAGAGAAGATTCGAACTCCCGACCTTCTGATCCGTAGTCAGACGCTCTATCCAGCTGAGCTACTGGCACATATTTATCGGACTTGTTTATTATAACACCTTTATCCAAAAAAAGCAAGAGTTTTTTTGATTTTTTTTACTTTTCTTTTGTTTATTATAAAATTAACTCTTTGTTAATTAAATAGTAACAAACTTCTGATATGATATTATCAGATATTAAATCAGATATTAAATCAGATAATATAAGGACAAAAACCGACATATATTTATATAAAGGAGGCTTATAAATCATGTATGCAAATTCTGTTATAGACCTTAACAGTGAGATTCAAAGCGGCGATATAGTTCAAATACTTTCCGCTTTCACAGGAAAAAATAAAGAACATATAGAAAACGTACTGCGAACCGGAATAACTCCGTGGGACTATGCTAAAAGATGCGGCGTTCTTGAACCTCTCAGAAACGCGCTTTTGGAAAGAACCTTTACATATCTTGATTCTATGGTCAGCCGCGGACAAATCACAAGGCAGTATGCAGATGAGCTTATCGCCTGTTTTGAAATGAACATACCGGCAGACTGAAAGGATTGTTATAATGCAAAAGATAAATTATCAGCTAAAGCTTGATGAAATTTTAAAACAGTTAGATTCGACTGTGCCGACCCTTATGCTTCATAGCTGCTGCGCCCCATGCAGCAGCTATGTTTTGGAGCATTTAAGCCAATATTTTTCACTAACGGTTTTATATTACAATCCCAATATAAGTCCGATTGAAGAATACGAACACCGCAAATCGGAACAAATACGCCTTATCAAAGAGGGAACATGGTCAAACCACGTTGACATTCTTGACTGTGATTGGGACAGAGAAAGCTTTGACAACATAGCAACCGGTCTTGAGGAGGTTCCGGAGGGCGGAATACGCTATGACAAGATTCTTAAAAAAGTAG
>CAJLFL010000334.1 GCA_905205855.1 uncultured Eubacteriales bacterium
GCGCTATATCTAAAGCACAATATAAAATCGGCTATCCTGCCCACTAAAAACAAATATTTTGTCACAGAGAAATCGAATTTACAGAAAAGATTTCACCCCCTCCTAAAAAAAGAAGTCTGTTTCAATTATACTTTTATACTTTGCTTTATCGTATATTTTCATAATGCGACCACATTGAAAGAATTTTCACTGTCCGTTTATCTTCCAAAACCTCATAAACAAGCCTGTGCTGAATGTTTATTCTTCGCGAGTATGCACCGTCTAAATTTCCAAGCAATTTTTCATATGGCGGAGGAGTCGTAAACGGATTCTTTTTTAGAACTTCGATTAATACGCGTGCCTTAACATCAGGATGAGCCGCCTTAAGCTTTGGTATATCTTTTTGGGCATCTTTTGTATAAACAATTTTATATTCTACCACTGAACCTCATCCTCTGACGAACAATCCTCAATAGAAGTATTCATGCCCTTTAATATTTTTTCGTGCAGATTGGGGTTGTTGTATACTTCAAAAGTTGCCATAACATCGTTATAATCCGCTTCACTCATAACAACGGCATTTCCCTCTTTCGTGCTTATATTTACAGGCTCATTATATTTAATCGTCTGCTCAAGCATTGAAAAAATATTCTTTCTGAAATTGGTTATGCTGGTATTTAACATCACCATCGCCTCCTACGTGTACATTATAGCGTACACAACTAATCTTGTCAATATATTCTGATAATATTATATGTTATTTTCAAAGTTTAATTACAAAAACACATTCTATGTTTTATATTATCGCATTAGTGCATCTTCAATTTGTTCAAGTCCGATTATCTTGATACTGACATCTGTAACTTGAATGTGCCGTATGTTTTATTTCATTGGCATTCTTCTTTAACTATGATACTATTTAACACTAAAAGTCTTTGCTTAAAAGGAAGTCTGCAATGTGCATTGTTTTAATTCCCTCATAATTTCCTCCGGCAAAACTGTCGGTGGTTAACAGGTATTTCGGGTAATTATCGTGAATTTCAAGCAGTCTGCTATATTCACGCTGTTCGGTTTCCGGGGTTTTGATTTCCTTCGTTACCTGTACATATAGCTTCTCCGATTGCCTTTCCGCTATAAAATCAATCTCACCATCGGGCGCCTTTCCGATATTTACCGTATAACCGCGCCGCCTTAACTCAAGATAAACCACATTTTCAAGCATAGCGGCAACCGATGTTTGCGTATATCCGAGAACACTGTACCGCAGCGCAGTATCCGCAATATAAAACTTCTCCTGAGTTTTTAAAAGTTCTTTCCCCCTGAATGTCATATCTGGAACAGCGATGAAGTATATATGCGCTTTCCAGCTTTTCAAGATAGCCGGAAACCGTTTCATTGTCAATCGTCCTCCGCTCGGGTTTTAAATAATCCAATATTGATTTTGCAGAAAATGTTTTTCCCACATTATCAAACGCAAATTTTACAATTCTCTCAAGCTG
>CAJLFL010000335.1 GCA_905205855.1 uncultured Eubacteriales bacterium
AAAGAAAACAACCGGTCTGATACTTTTTATTTTTCTTTGCACACTATGGCACGATTTGACACTGTGTTTGGTGCTATCATGATGAAAAAGGAGGAATAAACTATGGCAAGACCTACAAAACCCGGACTTGAATATTTCCCTATGGACGTAAAGCTGTCGGGACGCGCGGAATACGTAAAGTGTATGTACGGCAAAATGGGCGAGGCGGTTATTATTTCACTCTGGCAGCGCATTTATGAAAATTCATATTACATAGAGTATGACGAAATGTCGGCACTGGTGTTCTCAAAGGACTTCGGCGAACAGCTTGAGCTGTGTTTCCCCAAAAAAGAAAAGACATGCTGGGAGATATTTGATGAAATAGTCAAAAAGGCTGTTGAATTTGATGTCTTTGATAAGGAATTGTTTGAGAAATACTCGATTTTAACATCAAAGGATATACAAAGAACATATGTAAAGGCAAAAAGAAAAGGTGCAGCAAAGCTGATAGATGAGAGGTATCTTTTAATTCCTGCGTCCGAAACAGAGGTTTTTGATGCAGAAAATATGGTTATTGATACAGAAACCGGAGTTGTTTCTTCAGCAATCCCACAAAGTAAAGTAAAGAAAAGTAAAGAAAAAGAAATAAAATCAAAAGAAAATAAATCAAATTATATAAAAGAAAATAAAAAGCCGACCGCCATTGATAATTACACCGAAACCAATATAATAGATTATGATGAGCTTGAAGAACAGCTGCTTGACAGCCTGGGGTAACGATTATATTACAAATACGGCTTTATGCTTGACGGCATTTCTTATAAATGATATAATAATTCAGATAATTGCTTAATAACCGCAATCCCGTGCGGGCGGATACTATCCGCCCCTACGAAATCAAACAGTTTAACATATACGGACATTGTACGAAATCGAACAACACACAATACATACGCAACCCGTAGGGGAAGATATTATCTGCCCGAAAAATATATTGAAGATAACCGGAAAGGTGGATTTACTGATGTTTCTTGCTGACAGATGGAAGGAATATGAGCTTATTGACGTCAGCGGCGGCGAGAAGCTTGAACGCTGGGGCAAATACCTGCTTATAAGACCTGATCCCCAGATTGTGTGGAGCCTTGACAAATCTCAGCTTTCACCGCTATGGAAAAAGGCTGACGCGAGGTATATACGCAGTAAATCCGGCGGCGGAAGGTGGGAGGTATATAACAAACTCCCGGATTCATGGACGATAAATTATGACGGTCTGCGTTTTGGTATAAAGCCAATGGGCTTTAAGCATACCGGGCTTTTTCCGGAGCAGGCGGCAAACTGGGACTGGATGCGCGGAATAATATCATCAAGCGGCCGCAGTGACGTAAAGGTGCTTAATCTTTTTGCGTATACCGGCGGTGCAAGCGTTGCGGCGTCTGCCGCAGGAGCGGCTGTGTGTCATGTTGATGCGGCAAAGGGAATGGTAAGCTGGGCAAA
>CAJLFL010000336.1 GCA_905205855.1 uncultured Eubacteriales bacterium
TTTGCCGAACGTATCATTAGATTTCAATATTTTTCGGGCAGATAATATCTGCCCCTACGGATGGTGTATACATGCAGCGTTTATTGCCGTAGGAACGGCTGTGCATCCGCACACGTGGGATTTCGTATATATTATGTATTATTGTCGTAGGGGCGCCCCCATGTGGGCGCCCGTGTGATTATGCAATACCTGTGCGCGTACAATACACGCCTATAATTTATTGTCCCAGATAATCGTATCTGCTTACTCTCATAGCAGAAACCGTGTTGTTCTCGCTGTCAAACATAAAATACTGCACATAGACGTCCTTATTCTTATCGGATTCCGATTTTATATCATCAGTCAGCGCATCACCGAGATATTCCACCTTATCGCCGTTTACTTTAAAATAGCGCATAGCGTTTGCCGGTGAATCCGCAGAACCTTCGCCCGCTTTGCTGTATATATCGCCGTATGCCTTTGAAAAATCGTCAAAGCTTGTGTTTATTCCCACTCCTCTGACCGACATATATCTTGTTGCCTGATCGGCATTCGGGAACATTCCGCCGGAAACTATCATGGAAACCGCCTTGCCCTCATCACTGAACTGGACAATCAGTCCGTCATAAACGCGATAATTCTTGTCATCTGTCATGGATTTGCCGGTTACGGCTTCAAGTTCGTCCATTGTCATTCCTACCGATACCTTTTTGCCGTTTACGGTATCAACAAAGGAAATATCGTCTATACTGAACTGATAACGCGCCTTTTTATCTCTCTCGTCAAGAACAACGTCATACTGCTTTTGCGGACGCTGTGCCGTTCCGTCAGACGCGCCCTCCTCTGTTCCCTGCGCCTCCGCTGTTGCTTTTGGCACTATATTATCAGCCGCTGCGGAGCTTTGCCCCGAATCATTCTTCTTTCCGCAGCCTGAAAGGGCTGAAAACGCGAGAACCACCGCCAATGCCGCTGCCGCTGCACGTAATGTCTTATTCATACCTCAACACTCCTTTTTTGTCTTTAAATATATCATCAAAACCGCTATATCCGCCGGGGAAACGCCCGATATTCTGGACGCCTGACCGAGTGATTCCGGTTTAATCTTTATCAGCTTTTGTCTTGCCTCTATGCGCAGTCCGTCAATATCATCATAGTCAATATCACTCGGAATACGCCTTTTTTCAAGCTTTTTAAACTGTTCTGCCTGAACCGCCTGTCGCTTGATATACCCATCGTATTTTATCGAGATTTCAACCTGCTCGCACACCACCTGCGGAAGCTCCGGACGTGTTTTATCAAACGGTTTAAGTCCGTCATAGCTGACCTGAGGACGCTTGATAAGCTCTGCTCCCTTTATTCCGGAACGGAGCGGCGTACTGCCGATTTCAGTCAGATACTGCTGAAGTCCGTCAGACGGCGGAAATACCGCGTCGCTCAAACGCTTGATTTCCTTTTGAATCATATCACGTT
>CAJLFL010000337.1 GCA_905205855.1 uncultured Eubacteriales bacterium
GCAGGTCTTCCGGCTCTGACAGGCAAAAGCAATGCTTCTACACAAGCAGGCATCCGATATGCCTAAGCTTTTACTTGTCAACATCCTGCGGATTACTCCGCGCACGCATATCCTGCCTTCTCAGTTTCCCAATGACTGACTTTCGTCAACGGATATGCAGCCTCAGATGCATACGGCGACTGTTAAACGCCCGGGATTCTCACCCGATTCCCTTTTCACCGATTATACCCGGACGGTATAACCGACACTTTGTGTGACTATTAAATTTATCGCATATTATAGCAAAAAAATTGCCGTTTTGCAATACAAAATACTATAAAAATCAAAAATAAACGAAATGTTAACAAAATCTTAACATTTTAATCAATCCCTTGCAATCAAAGAGATTCAGCGAACGCCTTATGTCAATTTTTACAGTTTTTCACCCTGTTTTTGAACAGTTTTATTGACTTTTCGGCAAAAATGTTATATAATACTATCGTGTTTCGTTTTGGGACACAAAATTTATCAACAAAAAAATATGTGCTGGAAGGAAGTGAACTTGGGAAAAGTACGCATGTAATTTATTGGAGGTTTTAATTTGAGTTCAAAAAAGAAGAATAATAGAAGAATTGTTGCAGCACTTTGTGTATTGATAACAATATCTGTTTTGATTATAACTCCGGCGTATGCAACCGAAGAACCAAGCGATTTTGGTCAATACTACGGTGTTGTTACTGCTACCACCTTAAATGTCAGGGAATCCGCATCTACAGACGCGCAAATTCTTGCAACTCTGCCGATAGGTACATATGTCCAGGTCAACTGGATTGAACCTGACTGGGTATGCGTTGCTTATAACGGCGATGGTTTACGCGCATGGGTTTCGGCAGAATATATAGCTGTTTATGAGGGCGCTATGCCTGAATATGATGCAGCCGCTGCTTCGGCAGGTCAGGCAGCTGTGGACATAGCAAAACAGTTCCTCGGCGTTCCGTATGTTTACGGCGGAACATCACCAAACGGATTTGACTGCAGCGGTCTTATGCAGTATGTATACAGATCACTGGGCTACAATATTAACCGTGTAGCTGCAGATCAGATGAAGAACGGTATTCCCGTTTCAAGAGAAGAATTACAGCCCGGCGACCTGGTTGGTTTCTACAGCAGTCCCGGAAGCGGTTATGTCAGCCATATCGGTATGTATGTAGGCGACGGAATGATGATTCACGCACCGCGTACAGGCGATGTTGTAAAGTATTCAAGCATTGACGGATATTTCGGTCAGCGCTTTGCAGGCGGACGCAGAATAATCTATTAGAATTCAGGAAAAGGTTACAGCCGGATAAGCTGTAACCTTTTTTCAATTTATCAAAAAAAACATTTGCTTTTTTTTGTATTTTTGGTATACTTAATTGATTAGCCTTAACTGGTTTACAGTTAAATTAGTTTTTA
>CAJLFL010000338.1 GCA_905205855.1 uncultured Eubacteriales bacterium
ATCGCCACGCAGTACGTAGACCTTGACGGGTATGCTACAATGGATGCAGCATTCTCAAGCATATTATCAGGAAAGCTTTGCAGCTTGTTATCTATTTTAAGCCGTATTTTGTTGGCGGCTGCAAGCTCAAGAACGTCTTTGAACAGAGGTATTTTTTCACCTTTAAATTTATTTGACATTGCAAGTCCAAAGTCATATTCCAGCGCCTGTTCATATGTTATATTGTTTATACAAACCTCATTTGTAATCTCACGTCCGTTTGTCTGCCGAGCCGTGCGGTTTATTGTGTTGTCATGAATGACAACAATCTTTTTATCCAGAGTATAGTTCAAATCAAGCTCTATAACATCATATTTCTGAACGGCTGCACAAAGAAAAGCGGATAAAGTGTTTTCGGGACATTCGCTTGCAACGCCTTTATGTGCCTGCAGCTTAACGTGTTTCAATTTGCTTCACTTCCATATTGACAATTTAATTTATGGGGTATATAATAGCACCAAATAAGCATTAAATCAATATAAAACGTTTAAAATGATAAAATACGCATGATTTTGATTGATTTAAACGTTTTTTGGAGGAAATATGAGCAAAGAACGTGAAAAAGAAATCTTAAAGCTCTTGCTGTCCAAAAAGAGAGTTATGGTACCGGAGCTTGCAAAAATACTGTTTACAAGCGAGTCATCAATTCGACGCGATTTGACCAGTCTTGAAAAACAGCAGCTTATAAAAAGAGTGCATGGCGGAGCCGTCATAGAGGAAAACAGCGCTTCCGCGCTTAAAATACCGTTTGTTATACGTGAGCTTGAGCAAAGCGATGCCAAAATTGAAATTGCAAAAAAGGCAATAGGTTATGTGAACGATTATGACGTAATTTTTCTTGATGCATCGTCAAGCGCATATAATCTTATACCGTATCTTGCGGTCAAAAATCATTTGACAGTCGTTACAAGCGGTGTAAAGACTTTATCCAAACTTGGAGATTACGGAATAAAAGCTGTAAGCACGGGCGGTGAGCTGCTTCCGAGCAGTCAGTCGCTTGTAGGCGAAGCTGCATATAAATGTATAAAAGCAATAAATGCTGACATTGTGTTTTTTTCGTGCCGCGGCTTGTCTGATGACGGTTATCTGACCGATATTTCAGATCAGGAGGATTATGTCCGCAGAAGGATGATTGAACATTCAAAAAGGTCATATATGCTTTGTGCAAGCGATAAAATCGGACACAAGTATTTTCACAATTTGTGCAGCATAAGAGATATAACCGGAGTGATATGCGAGGAGGAACTTCCGGCACATCTGAGGTAAGAATAAATCGGCTGTAAAAGCCGATTTATTCTTATATTGTAATTGTTATTGTATTATCGCTGCCTTTTCTGCAGGGAACGTCAAGTTTAATTTCTTTTCCGTCCTTTTTAACTGTTATGGTATAATCTC
>CAJLFL010000339.1 GCA_905205855.1 uncultured Eubacteriales bacterium
GTTTTATCTATGTAAACAAGCTTTCCCGATTTAAGCGGAGCATCACAAAGCTCCTCATGCATTTCCGGGTTGTCGGGTGATAAAACTATTAAAACATCACTCTTTTCAACGACTTCTTCAGGAGTTTTGCAAAGTGTGATATTATATTTTGCAGCCCACTCCGTATTTGTCATTCCACCCAACGGGCTGTCAATTTTACCATATGCAAAGCATACCTCAAACTCACCGTTTGAGCGGGTTTTTATAAACTCCGGATAGTTATTTGCATGCCATTCATCAAGGTAGTAGTCTATAAATCCAACCTTTTTCAATTCACTCTCCCCTTTCTGCCGTCTAAAGCTCAACTTCCTTATGAGTATCGGCAGAACGATAGATTGCGTCCATCAGCCGCGCCGTTATTATATTTGTATCAATATGCGACGGCAGCTTTTTGCCGGATTTTATACATTCAATAAACGAATTTATTTCATTTTCAAACATTTGTGCGCCTTTAACAGAATATTCTGTTTTTGTAAGCATACCGTTTTCTGTACCGTAAAGCACAAAATCACCGCCGTATGTCAAGCGTATACCTGCCTTATCACCGATAAAGTCTATATACATCTCGTTTTCACCAATGTTTTGCGCCCATGCTCCGTTGAATGTTATAACAGGTCCTTCGCTTCGTATAAGACCGGTTATCCCCTCCTCAACATCACAAATTCCGTCGGCAGCCGGAGGCCCTGCCCACATATCGGTATAAGCATAGCTGTCTATCGGATTGCCAAGCCTGCAAAACTTCTCCGCCGACACCGTTTTTGCCTTTGGATCGCCGCAGCAATACATTACTATATCAAAAAAATGTACTCCCCAATCAATCAGAACACCGCCGCCTGCAATTTCTTTAGTCGTAAATGCGCCGCCGAGTCCCGGTATGCTCCTGTGAGAACGAAAGCTTATATAAACGCTGTAAACCTCTCCGAGCCTTCCTTGATCTATAAGCTCCTTAATCTTGTTTACGTTGGTGTTAAAGCGATTAACAACGCCTATATTCAAAACCTTTCCGCTTTCGTGCTGAGCCTTTTGCATTTCCAAAGCCTCTGACAGCACTCTTGCCGCAGGCTTTTCGCAAAGTACATTCTTTCCGCTCTTGAGCGCTGCAATCGTTATTTCACTGTGCATCTTATTTGGCGTACACACCGACACAGCTTCAACCTCACTGTCTGCAAGCGCCTCTCTGTAATCGGTAATCGCTGTGCCGCAGCCGTATTTCTTTACCGCATTTTCAGCTCTCTCAGTTATAATGTCGCAAAAATATTTGATTTCCGCTTCTTCATTTTTCATATACGCCGGTATGTGCTGAGCGTTTGCTATTGTTCCGCATCCTATAACAGCTATCTTCATAAATATCAGCTCCATATTCTGTAGTATTGTTTAATGTTA
>CAJLFL010000340.1 GCA_905205855.1 uncultured Eubacteriales bacterium
TATGCAGCTTTACATGCAGAAATCCTGTAAGTGCACCGGCAATACAGCCTGCAAGAGCGGCTATGGGAAGGCAAAGCCAGGGGTTTACGCCTTTGAGCATAAGCGCAGCGGTTACGGCAGCTCCGAGCGGGAATGTACCGTCAACCGAAAGATCCGGAAAATCAAGAATCTTATAACTGATATAGATTCCGAGTGCCATGATTCCATAGATAAGTCCCTGTTCAAAAATACTTATTATAATATCGTTCATAATTTATCTCTCCTGAAAATATATGGGCAGCTTTTGCTGCCCATGAGATGTCGTCTTTAATTATTCTTAATATCATCCGGAATGGTGATTCCGAGCTTTGCGGCAACCTCATCATTTACCGCTACGCTGCTTTCGGTAAGAGTTTCATAAGGAAGTGTGGATATATCTGCTCCTTTAAGAACCTTTCCTGCCATCTCGCCGGCTTGTATGCCGAGCTGAACATAATCAAGACCTGCACATGCAATACAGCCGTTTGAAACCTGTTCCTCCTCAGAACCGAAAATCGGAATGTTTTTTGCATTAGCCTTGTCAAGAATTATGGCAAGGGAGGAAACAACAGTGTTGTCGGTCATGTTTGTTATACAGTCAACCTCGTTTAATATAACGTCTGCAGCTGCCGGAATGTCAGCCTTTTTTGATATACCCTTTTCAACAATCTCAAAGCCGTATGTCGGTGCAAGCTCTTTGTATGTTTTAAGTGTACTTACAGAGTTTGCCTCACCGGTAGAATAGAGGATACCGATTTTCTTTGCCTTCGGAAGAACCTTGCGGATAAGCTTGAGCTGTGCCTCAACCGGAAGTTGATCGGAAACACCGCTTATTCCGGGAAGTGCCTCTGTTGCTGATTTTGCAAGATTTGCCGCAACGGGGTCTGAAACCGCATTAAAGATTACAGGAATGTTTTTATCAAGACACGCTGCATAAAGAGCCTGTGCAGACGGTGTCGCAATTCCGCAAACCAAATCCTTTTTTGAGTTTGCAAAGTTTTGCGCTATCTGTGTGTTTTTAGCCATATCATCCTGCGCGCCGATATATTCTATTTCAAGATTATCGCCTTCGGTAAAGCCCTCGTTTTTAAGTCCCTGGATAAATCCCTCGCGGCAGTTGTCAAGTGAGGGATGGTCTGAAATCTGTGTAACGCCGATTTTGTATACTTTATCTGCTGCATTGTCTGCCGAGCCTGTTCCGGCAGTGCTGTCGGAGCTGCCTCCGCAGCCTGTGAGCACAACCGCCATAAGCGATGCTGCCGAAACAGCAGAAACTACTTTCTTAAAAAATCCTTCTTTTCTCATCTTTCTCATCATTCTAATCTCTCCTTAAAATTTATTTGAGGAATATAAAAACCACTTTCTGGTATAATC
>CAJLFL010000341.1 GCA_905205855.1 uncultured Eubacteriales bacterium
TATTACGATTATAATAAAATACCAGTGTACCTCCTCAAATTCAAACGCTTTTCTCATTTTATGCTGCATTGCTAAAAAATAAAATGAAAAATTAACTCCGAACAAAATCATAAATATCATTATAATAGTTTGCTGAATTGATGTATAACTTGCCACACTATCATTCAGTACTCCAAAGCCTCCCGTGCCGGCAGTTCCGAATGTAATTGCCGCCGCATCAAAGAAAGACATTCCCGATGCCGAAAGCAAAGCAAACTGTATCAATGTCATACAAATATATATAGCATAAAGTATTTTTGCGGTTGACTGAAGTTTCGGAACGAGCTTTTCGACCTGAGGTCCCGGACTTTCAGCTTTCATAAGATTTGCATTTGACCCCCCGACAACAGGCGTAAGCATAAGCAAAAATACCAAAACCCCCATACCGCCTATCCAATGCGTAAAGCTTCGCCAAAACAGCATGCTTTTTGACAAAATTTCAACATCAGCCAGTACACTTGCACCTGTTGTTGTAAATCCGGATACTGTTTCAAACAATGCATCCGCAGGATTTGTAAGCGTACCTGTGACATAAAAAGGTATTGCACCGAAAATACTTATCATAATCCAACTGAGAGAAGTAATAACAAATCCCTCTTTAATATAAAAAACTTTGTTTTTGGTTTTTATGCGGCACAGCAAAAATCCTGCAACTGCACATAAAGCAATGGTCATTAAAAATGCGGTTACTGAATTATATTCTCCGTAATATAATCCTATAAACATTGGTAGCGCCATAAGTGCTCCCTCACATAAAAGAACACGCCCCAATACATTAAAAACAACAGAAAAGTTCATTTTTATCCCCCATCAGCCGGTAACAATTTCGCTTATATCATTTAATCCGCGCTCAAGAGTTACAATTATCACTGAATCTCCCAACTGTATACTGTCATTACCGCGTGGAATTATAACTTTATTTCCGCGTGTTATGCAGCATACAAGCTGATTTTGCTTCAATGATAATTCGGAAAGCGGTATATCGGTTGCATTTGACGGCTGCTGAACCGTAAATTCCAATGCTTCAACACGGTCATCCAAAATACGATAAAGCGTTTTTATATTGTTTCCGGACTCATTTTCCAAGGCACGTACATGCTGTATAATAAAATCGCAGGTGATATATTTGGGATATATTACACTTCCAATTTCAAGAGAATCAAACACATCATCAAATTCCAGACGATTTATCTTTGTAACAAGCTTTGCGTTGCTGTGCTTCCTTGCAAACAATGTAAGAATGACATTTTCCTCGTCAAGATTTGTAAGAGGCACAAAAGATTCAACAAAAGGTAAGCCTTCTGACAAAAGCAGTTGTCTGTTTGAGCCGTCACCATGCAGTATCGTTGCCTC
>CAJLFL010000342.1 GCA_905205855.1 uncultured Eubacteriales bacterium
GTTTTACTGAATAACTTAAAGCTGTATAATTGCGATATTTCTGTTTGCGGACTTTCAAAAACAGATGCTGCAATGAATTCAAACAGTGTGACCGTGCTGAATCACCGTGAGGCACAATTAAGTTTGTTCAATGAGAGGGACGGAATTAAAGGATATATAGGCGGAAAACTGTTTAAAACGGATATTATAAAAAAGAATAATATCAGATTTGACGAAAATCAAGCTTTGGCAGAAGATTTATTGTTTTTATTTGATTATCTTATGTGCAGTCAAAGTGAAAATGCCGTCTGCGTATCAAGCAGTAAGCTATACTATTATGAAAACGGCAGTATGGGCGCTCTTATACAGCGCGGACAATCAGATGAGTTCCGGGAAGAATGGTGTGACGCTGTCACCGCCTGTGAAAAAATACTGCAAAAAGTTCCCAAAGAGGAAAAACAACTAAGACTGGCAGTCAGACTTGAAAAAGCGCTGCAATGTATGACCATGATTTACATTATGGCAAATTATGATGAAGAAGAAAGAAGAAGATCATATAAAAGATTTCTGCTGAAAAACCTGATTCCGTATTTGTTCAGCAAAAGCTTAAGCATAAGAAAAAAGCTTGGCGCGGTTGCAGTATTGGTGTGTCCGAAAAAATTTTTTGAAAGGAAAAGAGTAAATGAATAAGCGAGCAGCAGTTATTACATTTCACAGAGCTTTGAATTACGGAGCAATTCTGCAGGCGTTTGCTCTTGAAAATATCCTTGCGGAAATCGGAGTACATGCCGAAATAATAGATTATAGGTGTCCGCATATAGAATGTATATACCGGCCTTTTGATGTCAGATGCTGTAAAAATTTATCTGCCGGAGTAAAGAAATGCATTAAAAGCCCCGGACTGATTAAAAAGCGGCATAGCTTTAATGAATTTACGAAAAAGCATTTAAGCGTAACAAAAGAATGCAGAACAAAAAAGGACTTACAAAAAACGGCGTCAGAATTTGAAACAATAATAACGGGCAGTGACCAGGTGTTAAATCCGGATGCAGCCGGAGGGGATTTCAGCTATTTTCTTGATTTTGCCGGTTCGGACATCAAAAAAATTGCATATGCCGCAAGCCTTGGGTATAAATCCTTTCCTCAGGAATACAAATCAAAATGTATTGAATGCTTAAAAGGCTTTAAAAGTATTTCAATCCGCGAAGAAAGCGTATGCAAAACAGTGTCAGAGCTGACGGATAAAGCGGTTGAGAATGTATTGGATCCCACCTTGCTTTTAAGCGCCGCGCAGTGGCTTGATATAGCAAAAAAACCGCGTAATCTGCCGAAAAAGTATATACTTGTGTATATGATGGAGGGCGGC
>CAJLFL010000343.1 GCA_905205855.1 uncultured Eubacteriales bacterium
CAAAGAGGTCTTTGATGTTTTTTTGCCTGAAGTAAAAGAAAAAATGCGCGAAATGAACGAATCCGGGGCGATTGCAATATGGCCGGATTTTGACCACGTTGTCCCCGATTGGGATTCTATCCTCAGTTTAGGGTTTTCAGGATTAAAAAAACGTGCTGAAAAATACAAGGAACTGCACAGAAAAAATAATACACTTACTCCGAAAACAGAATCATTTTTTGACGGAATTATAATCGAATACACAGCCATACTCGATTTAATTGACAGATTCTATAAATATGCTCTGACAAAAACTCACGCAAAAGCCGAAAAGATTACCGAATGTCTTTCTCACATTCGTGACGGTGCGCCGCAGAATATTTATGAGGCGATGCAGGTAATTTACATTTATTTTATGCTTTCGGAATGTTTTGACTCATACCAAGTCAGATCGCTCGGAAACGGGCTTGACAATACGCTGTATACATTTTATCGGAACGACTTAAAAAACGGTACATATACAAGAGATGATATAAAGGAATTTTTAAGATATTTTCTTATGCAGTGGTCAGCAATAGGCAATTACTGGGGACAGCCGTTTTATATTGGCGGCACCAACACGGACGGAAGTACAAAATACAATGAATTATCCTACGACATACTTGATGTTTATGATGAACTTGGAATATATAATCCGAAAATTCAGATAAAGGTTAATAAAAGCACACCCGACAAACTAATCTTCAAGGTCTTTGATATGATACGCAGAGGGCAAAGTTGTTTTGTATTCTGCTGCGAGCCGGGCATGATAAAAGCTGCAATGACATACGGTGCAACATATAACGAAGCGATTAATATGGACATACGAGGCTGCTATGAAACGGGTGTAAGAGCAAATGAAGTATCAACCGGTACCGGCTATATCAATTCCCTGAAAGCTGTCGAATATGTTTTGAACAATGGCTTTGATAAAACAATTTACAAGCAATTCGGACTAAAAACAGGAGAGCTTGAAACATTCACAAGCTTTGATAGATTTTATAATGCTGTAATAAAACAATGGGAAAATCTAATTGAAACGACCATATCCGTTTCTTCATCATACGAAAAATATCTTGCTTATATAAATCCATCGAATATGTATTCCGCAACTATAGAAGACGCGATGAAAAAAGGTGCAGATGCTTACCAAAACGGTGTAAAATTCAATAATTCATCCATTTTAAATAGCGGTTTTGCCGATTTAGTTGATTCTCTGATGGCAGTTAAAGAATTTGTCTACAAAAAAAAGACAGTATCGCTTGAAATGTTTAAGTCTGCATTGGATAATAACTGGGCA
>CAJLFL010000344.1 GCA_905205855.1 uncultured Eubacteriales bacterium
TCAGTACAAAAAATTCAGAACTCAAGCTTAAATCATCAGAGGCTATAAAAAAGGGGTTGTCTGATGACGGAGGTTTATTTGTTCCTGAGGAATTTCCTAAAATAACAGAAACAGAGCTGAAAAAAATGCTCACTATGTCATATATTGAACGTGCAAACCTTGTTCTTAAAAAGTTTTTAACTGATTTTACTGCAAAAGAAATATCAGATTGCACAACGGGTGCTTACGGAAACAGCAAATTTAGCAGTAAAAAAGTTGCTCCGGTTGTAAAACTTGATGACAACAGATATATTCTTGAGCTTTGGCATGGCCCTACATGTGCTTTCAAGGATATGGCACTTCAAATTCTTCCATACTTTATGACAACGGCAATGAAAAAAACAAACGAGGATAAGGAAATCGTTATTCTTGTGGCTACGTCTGGCGATACAGGAAAAGCAGCTTTGGAAGGATTTAAAGATGTAAAAGGAACAAAAATTATTGTATTTTATCCGGGTGACGGCGTCAGTGATATTCAAAAACTGCAGATGATGACGCAGGAGGGAGCAAATGTTTTTGTTTCAGGAATTGACGGTAACTTTGATGACGCTCAAAGTGGTGTTAAAGAGATATTTACAGACAAAAACATAAATTCTGTTATGGAACAGAACAATTATGCATTTTCTTCCGCAAACTCTATCAACTGGGGCAGACTTGTGCCGCAGATTGTCTATTATATTTCAGCTTATTGCGACATGGCTGAAAGCGGTGAAATCGCTATAGGAGATAAAATAAATGTTTGTGTCCCCACAGGTAACTTCGGTAATATTCTTGCGGCATATTACGCGAGAAAGATGGGTTTGCCGATAAACAAATTCATCTGTGCCTCAAACAGTAATAATGTTTTGACGGACTTTATAAAAACAGGTGAGTATAATAAAAACCGTAATTTTTATACAAGCATTTCTCCCTCAATGGATATTCTTATATCAAGCAATCTTGAAAGACTTTTATTTGATATAAGCGGCAATGATTCAAAACGTGTAACAACAATGATGAATAAGCTGAAAAAATCGGGTTCGTATTCATTGACCAAGGCGCTTCACAAAAAAGTTACAGATCTGTTCTGGGGCGGATTTTGTGATGACTATTTCACAAAGGTTCAGATTTGGAAGACCTTTGAGGAACAAGGCTATACTTTGGACACTCATACTGCGGTTGCTGTTGATGTATACGGTAAGTATCTCCGCGATACAGGCGACAACACAAAAAGAATTATAGCGTCTACCGAAAGTCCGTATAGGTTCAGTGAGCAGGTT
>CAJLFL010000345.1 GCA_905205855.1 uncultured Eubacteriales bacterium
TGCTCCGCAGGCTGAGATGAAAAACCGAAAATCGCCGCACTGACTGCCAAAACCATAAGCCAAACAACGGGCTTTAAAAAAAACTTCATTTAATACACCTTGCTGTAAGATTATTTTTTATATTTATCCATCAAAGCCGATTTTGTAAGACTTTTTTCATTTTGGTAAGCAGTTTTTATTTGGCTGACAACACTTGTGTCGCCGCCCGTACGGACAAGCTCGTCATTTATCTGAGATAATAGCGAATCCATCTGTGCATCGCACTCACCTTCAAGAGCCGTCCCCATTCCGTAATATTTATTTGCAATGCTTAAAGCGTTTCCCTCTGCCTCAGGAGAAGAAATTTCTGCCTTCGCCTGTGCAATCAGTGAGTTAAGTCTGCCTGTAAAATTTGATCTGAGCAGATAAACACGTGCAAACAATTTTTTCAGCTGTGCACTGTCCTGTGATTGAGCTGAACCGGAATCTGTACCGTTCTGAGCCGAACCGCTTTGGTTATTCTCTGTATTATTCCGGTCTGTATTTTCAGTTTTATCAGTTGTCTGATTTTTATTTTCGGACTGTGCACTCTCCTGTTTGCTGCCTGAATCATCCGATGATTTGCCGGATATAGCATCATTTGCTGATGCTCCCATTATAATCTGCAGAGCCTCATCCTCGGACAGCTGACCGCTCTGCAAGGCTTTTTCCTCCTCGCTGTCAAGCGGCTTTAAATCAGCCGCCTCAGGTACACTATCTATAATTTTTTGAATAGCGTCATCATTTTGTTTTTTCATCTCGGCACGCTGCTGAGGTGTATATTTTTTTGCATTTATAACAGCCTTAATATTGTCAGCCTGCCACAGACCAAGCGCTGCTGCACCTGCCAAAATAACAATCAGAACACTTATGACTATTGTCCGTACCGTATGCTTCTTTTTACCTTTTGACATGCTGAATCACCAACCTTTTATAAATGACACCCCAATATGCCCTGTAATTATCTTTTTGACCGCTTAAATTTATGCCATGGCCAGTTCTTTTTCCTGTCCGTTAAGACACTTTATGTCCGAATGTCCGGAATCCTTTTTATTCAATTCCGGATTATAGGTAGGCACAACCGTTTTTACGGCAGATTTCACTGTATCATTATCTTCTGTCTTAACTGCATTACGTAGTATATCCAAAAGCTTTTGCAGCTGATCGTAACTGTCAAAGAACGGCTTTCCGATATATATTTTATCATGTCCTGTTTTCTGCAGACCTTCTTCTTCCATCAAAAGCTCCTCATACAGCTTTTCACCCGGACG
>CAJLFL010000346.1 GCA_905205855.1 uncultured Eubacteriales bacterium
AAGTATTCCGAGGACATGGGATAATGCACCTGTATACAGACCTATTATGGAACTTGACAGGGATTTATCAAAGGCTATGCAAATGTCGCTGGAAATAGAAAGCCTTGCTGAAAGGCTTCCGGGACTTGATTGCGGTTCGTGCGGTTCGCCGAGTTGCCGTGCATTGGCAGAGGATATAGTACGCGGTTATGCAAGTGAAACAGACTGTATATTTGTAATAAGAGAGCGTCTTAAAGAATTGCTTAGACACGCGGCGGAAAATAAGATTGATCTGCCGCCGTTTCTGACTGATTTCAAAGGGGCTGACAAGCAAGGGGGCAAAACAAATGAAGATTTCTGAAGTTAAAGACAAACTCGAATTGCGCGCAATTACATATGGCGCCGATGATGATATAAGCGGATGTTATATAGGGGATTTGATGAGCCTTGCAATGGCAAATCTGCAGGAGGGAAATATATGGATTACCGTTCAGACAAATATCAATGCTGTGGCGGTGTCCGTTTTAAAAGAGGCTTCCTGTATTATTATTGCAGATGGTTTTGAACCTGATGATGCTGCGCTTAAAAAAGCAGAGGAGGAAGGTCTGACGATTTTTGCATCAAAAAAGTCAGTATATGACCTTGCAAAGCAATTAGGGGAACTCGGAATATGAAGTTGTATTATGACTTTCATATTCATTCTGCTTTGTCACCGTGTGCTGATGATGATATGACGCCGAATAATATAGTTAATATGTCGCTGATTAAAGGTCTTGATGTAATTGCTGTTGCCGATCATAATACCTGCGGTAATGTACGTGCGGTGACAGAGGCAGCTGGCGGGAAAGTTCTGGTGATTCCGGCAATGGAAATCGAAACGGCGGAGGAGGTTCATGTACTCAGCTTGTTCCCGACAATTGAAGCAGCTGAGGAAATGTGGAATACAGTAAAGAAAAATAGGCTTGATGTAAAAAACAAGCCGGAAATATTCGGACACCAGCTTTATATGGATAAAGAAGATAATGTTATAGGTGAGGAAGAATATTTATTGGTTTCAGCTATAAAACTGAGCATAGAGGAAGTATTTGAAGCGGTACGCACTCTTGGCGGTACAGCGATACCGGCACATATAGACCGTTCAAGCTGCAGTGTGATTTCAAATCTTGGATTTATTTCGCCGGAACTTGGGGTTAAAACAGTTGAAATAACGGAAAAAAACCTTAGTACTTGGGCAGAAAAATACAAAGAT
>CAJLFL010000347.1 GCA_905205855.1 uncultured Eubacteriales bacterium
AAATGCACCAAAAGGAACAGCACCCGTGAAATCACCGAGGGATATTATAAAATTCGTGTCAGAAGCGTTTAATATTCCCATAAGCACTGGAAACATAGGCAACAGCAAAGCAAGCGGTGTATATAAGACGCTTCCGCAAACCATACGTACAAAAATTACAAATGATTTGCGTACTGCTTTCCATGAATTGGGGCATCATTTGGACGATAAGTATAATTTAAGCGAAGCAAAGCATATAAACGAGGTGACGAATTTCGTATATAAGCTTGACGCGGATTTCCTCGAACAATATTCGGGTAATGACCAAGACGGTGAAGCAATCGCACAGTTTGTTTCTGCATATTCGGTCAATCCGCAGCAGGCGAGAAACGGTGCGCCCGAATTTTACAAGGAATTTGTCTCGGCTTTGAGCAGCGAGGATATGAAAAAATTAAATCAGGCTGCCGCATATGTGCAACAGTATATAAACGCTGATTTTATGGATAGAGTGCATGCAAATACCGTGGCAAACAAGGAGCTTAAACAAAGCACTCCGATGAGTGAAAAAGCAAAAGCGGCTTATACAAAGATTGTGGATGATTTTGCGCCGATAAAAGATGCGGTGGCTTTTGTTATAAAGGTTGACGGCGAGCAGTCCGGCAACAAAAATGCGTATACTCTTGCCATGAACTCTAAAAATGCTTCTTCAATATCCGCCTTTATATTGCGCGAGGGTATGGTTGACAAAGACGGAAATATTGTCGGAAAATCTTTTATTGAGTGTCTTTCGCCTATCCCGGAAAAGCAGCTTAATACATTCACGGACTATCTTGTATTGAAGCATGCACTTGAATGGTTAAAACCGCTTGACGGAAGTGAGCCGAAACGCGTATTTTCAGATGATACACTGCAAAATACTGATGAAATAAATAAATGGATTACAGTTATTGAAAAGAAATTTCCGCATTTTAAAGCAGCGGCACAGGATATTTACGAATATCAAAATAACCTGATGAAATATTGGTGTGTTGATGTAGGCGGAATGAGTGAAAGTCTGTTTAAAGCTTTACAAAAACGCTATCCGTGTTATGTACCGTTTTACAGAGCTGTTATAGGTGGAAAAAGAGGTATAAAGAGTACATTTGCAAACCAGCGCACACCTCCAGCCTTCTTGCCAGACCGACGGTATCCATCAGCTTCAAAACCTCT
>CAJLFL010000348.1 GCA_905205855.1 uncultured Eubacteriales bacterium
GCACCGATGCTGTCGGCGAGTATTCTTGGTAGTCATACAGAATTAAGGCACGTGAGAAAAACGGCGGGAGGCGTATAGACTATTTTACCGTTACTGATTCCCTTAAAGACCGCCTTGAAAGCGCGTCTATACATCAGGAAATATATGGCAGTGATCATTGTCCGGTAGAGCTTGTTATAGACTAAATAAATTTTTTTGAGAAATTTTGAAAAATTACTTGAAAAATTTATTGTTATGTGATACAATAACCCATACTGGACATTATGCGTATATGATATTTGTCCCGATTCGATACAGGGTGATTCTTTTATGAGGGGGTTCGGACTTATCGGATTGCGGACGTTTATAAAACCGAGGAGGAAATTTAAAAAATGATGACAGCATTAACCATTATCCATGTAATTATTTCCCTTGCACTGATAGTTGTTGTACTTATGCAGCACGGCAAGCAGCAGGGATTATCGGGCGCCATAGCCGGCGGAGCAGAAACCTTTTTCGGTAAGAATAAGGGAAGAACCGTTGACGCTATGCTCAAAAAGTTTACCGCAGTTGTTGCAGTTCTGTTTATTATATCATCTGTTGCTTTTGCAGCGGTTGCTATAAACAAATACAACAGCGAGGATACTTCAGCTGATACACAGACCACTCAGAATTCTTCTTCCGATGCAGATACACAGGCTACTTTGGATGAAAACGGAAATCTTGTTGACGCAGACGGCAATGTTCTTGCAACTGCAGAGGATATGAAGAAGGCACAGGAGTCTCAGCAGAGCGATGAATCCGCAGGCAATGCAGAAGAAACTCCGGCAGCTGAAAATACAGAAGCTCCTGCTGCATCTGAAACTCCGGCTGAGTAATTTCATACAGCATCATAAGGGGTTGTTTAAAAAGTCATTTGGCTTTTTAAACAGCCTTTGTTTTTATAAGGGAATAGGAAAACAGCCTTGAAATTTCATATAATTAAAAATTGTATGCCAATTGCATAGAATAGTATAAAATATCATGTTTTACGTTTTGAATTTTTTAACATTCCCTGTTTTAATTTTATATACTTGGTGATATATATGAAGGACATTGTTTTATATTTGGTCATACCTTGCTATAATGAGGAGGAGGTTCTTCCGGTAACGATAAAACGTCTTGCGGAGCTGCTTGACAATCTTATAAGCAAAAGCGAG
>CAJLFL010000349.1 GCA_905205855.1 uncultured Eubacteriales bacterium
TAAGGTGCTATTATGGCGTAGATTACACTTGAAGAATTCAATTTATTAAATAAAGACGAATATATGCTTATCGACGTCCGCGGTGACGTTTCTTTTGAATACGGAAAAATTGACGGGGCAATAAATATTCCGGCAGATAATTTTGATAAAACAAAACTTGATAAAACAAAAAAAATAATATTATATTGTAAATCGGGAATAATCACGGACGCAATCGCAGACGGGCTTTGCGCCGAGGGCTATGCGGCGTACAGCCTGAAAGACGGATATATGGGCTGGCTTAAACAAAAGCTTTCGGCAGAGGATGACGCTGCCGCACTTGACCGTGCGGAAAAAAGCATACGCAAAAAGTTTCATAAAGCCTTGTTTACCAAATTTGCAAAGGCAATAAACGAGTATAAGCTGCTTGAAGAAAACGACCGCGTTGCTGTCTGCATATCCGGCGGCAAGGATTCCATGCTGATGGCAAAGCTGTTTCAGGAGCTTAAACGGCATAACAAGTTTCATTTTGAGCTTGTTTTTCTGGTTATGGACCCCGGATACAGTCCGGAAAACCGTCAGGTAATAGAGCATAACGCCAAGCTGCTTGATGTTCCGATAACAGTGTTTGAAAGCACAATATTTGATGCTGTTTATAACATAGAAAAATCCCCGTGCTACGTATGTGCCAGAATGCGTAGGGGTTATTTGTATTCGCGTGCAAAGGCTCTCGGATGTAACAAAATTGCACTGGGACACCACTTTGATGATGTCATAGAAACAACGCTTATGGGAATGCTGTACGGAGCGCAGACACAGACAATGATGCCAAAGCTGAAAAGCACAAACTTTGAGGGAATGGAGCTTATACGTCCAATGTATCTTATCCGCGAGGATGATATAAAGGCGTGGCGTGATTATAACGAGCTGCACTTTATACAATGCGCCTGCAAATTTACCGATACCTGTACCTCAGAGGCTTGCCTTACGTCAAGCAGAACAGGCTCTAAACGGCTTGAAACCAAGCATATAATAGCCGAGCTTAAAAAAACAAATCCGTATGTCGAAAACAACATTTTTAAAAGTATGCAAAATGTCAATCTTGAAACCGTTATCGCATATAAGGATAAAAACGGAGTACACAGCTTTTTGGATAATTATTGATAAAATTATAAAAAACTCTTGCTTTTT
>CAJLFL010000350.1 GCA_905205855.1 uncultured Eubacteriales bacterium
AGATACAATTTGACCTGAGCAGAAATACTGTTATCCTGAACTGTCAGCAATCCGCCTGAATTTTCATTCCATTTATCATAAAGCCGCATAAGCCACGCCACAAACGCCGCCTTTGCTCCGCATACTCCATCCGCACACGGAAAGCTCTCCACTCCGGAATCAAACGGATACTGTCTGCATGACGCAAGTACATTGTAGATTCTTTCCGCCTCAGTGTTTACTATATCAAGGCTGAATCTCAGACAGATTCCGTCATCACCGGTATTATTATGCCTATGCGAATGTATGCTTCCCGGTGTTATCAGATATGACTGTCCTCCCTGTACCAAAAACTCCCTGCCATCTATTGTTGTATATACAGAGCCTTTTGCAACATAATTAAATTCAAACCACGGATGATAATGCGGCTGTATAATCCAATGCCGCGAGTGTTTTGCACGGCTGACATAGCTAACACACAGCTTAAGACCGTCAAATACAAAAGGCTGCATTAAAATTCCGTTAAGCTGCAAAATTAAACGATTTATTTCGTCATTTGTCATATTAAACACCTCTTAATTTAATTTTAACATAGCTCTTTAAATTTGTAAATGGCAGAATAGTATATATTTTAGTCTTTATATTGTCCGATAATTATATTCAAAATCCTAAAAACCGCGCTATAATTATAGTTAAAGAAAGGACGTGCATAAAATGAAGATTTTTATTGATACTGCCAATGTTGAAGAAATACGAAACGCTGCCGAGCTTGGAATCATATGCGGTGTCACCACCAACCCATCACTCATAGCCAAAGAGGGAAGAAACTTTAGGGAAGTCGTAACCGAAATCACCTCTATTGTTGACGGACCAATCTCCGCAGAGGTTATAAGCCTTGAGGCGGACGGTATGGTCAAAGAGGCTTTTGAACTCAGCAAAATTCATCCTAATATAGTTATAAAAATTCCTATGACAGCTGAAGGTCTTAAAGCTGTCAAGCAGCTTTCGGCAAAGGGAATCAAAACAAACGTAACTCTTATATTCAGTCCCGCACAGGCACTTTTGGCTGCACGCGCCGGCGCAACTTATGTATCTCCTTTCCTGGGAAGACTGGAT
>CAJLFL010000351.1 GCA_905205855.1 uncultured Eubacteriales bacterium
ATAAAATATCCGTGGCACGGCTGCCGCGGATATTTTTATTATATTATTCCGCAAACATTGGTGTTGATAAATATCTGTCACCTGTATCCGGAAGCAATGCAACTATAACCTTACCTTTATTTTCCGGCCGTTTAGCAAGTTCGGAAGCCGCAAACACCGCCGCCCCGGAGGAAATTCCCACAAGCAGACCTTCTTTGCGTGCAAGATTCTTTCCGGTGTCAACAGCCTCCTCGTTTTCAACGGTTATGATGTCATCATATACATCGGTATCAAGAGTTTCCGGTACAAATCCTGCTCCTATACCCTGAATTTTATGCGGGCCGGCTGTTCCTTTTGACAAAACCGGTGAAGTTGCAGGTTCAACCGCAACCACTTTTACATTCGGATTCTTACTCTTTAAATATTTTCCCACACCGGTTATTGTTCCGCCGGTACCTACTCCGGCAACAAATATATCAACCTTACCGTCTGTATCCTTCCAGATTTCCGGTCCGGTTGTTTCAAAATGCGCCTTAGGATTGGCTTGATTGCTGAACTGGCTTGGTATAAAGCTGTCCGGCAGCTCGCTTGCCAATTCCTCAGCTTTTGCAATAGCGCCCTTCATTCCTTGTGCACCGTCTGTCAGCACAAGCTCTGCACCGTATGCTTTAAGCAGGTTTCTGCGCTCAATACTCATGGTTTCCGGCATGGTAAGTATTATTCTGTAGCTTCTTGCAGCGGCTGCCGAAGCCAAACCGATACCGGTATTTCCGCTTGTCGGTTCTATTATAACCGAATTTTCATTAAGCAGTCCCTTTTCCTCAGCGTCATCAAGCATTGCTTTGGCAATCCTGTCCTTTACGCTGCCGGCAGGGTTAAAGTATTCCAGCTTTGCAAGTACAGTTGCCTCAAGCTTATTCTCTTTTTCTATATTGCCAAGCTCCAAAAGCGGTGTGCCTCCGACCAAATCAGTTATTTTTTTGTAAACCTTCATTATAATCATACTCCTTTATTTAAAATATAGATAAACAGCAAAAAGATTTATAATTTAAAAATTCAATTCTTCAGTCCCGTACGGGGACACATACGCCTATGCATTATATC
>CAJLFL010000352.1 GCA_905205855.1 uncultured Eubacteriales bacterium
TTTAATTATAAATATATAATTGTCTGACCGAAAGGGTGATGCGGTAATGGCTAAGGAACAATATTGGCACTCGGTTACTCTGGATAAAAATCTTTGTATGGGCTGTACTAACTGTTTAAAACAGTGCCCGACACAAGCGATAAGAATACAAAAAGGTAAAGCAAAAATTTTAAAGGAACGCTGTATAGACTGCGGCGAATGCATACGTGTCTGTCCGTATCATGCAAAAAAAGCGGTAACAGACGGATTTGATATTCTTGATTATTATAAATATAAGGTTGCGCTTGTTGCACCGGCGTTTGCCGGTCAGTTTTCAAAAGCAGAGGATTGCAGTTTGATTCTGACATCATTTATGTATATCGGCTTTGATGATGTTTATGAGGTTGCAAGAGGAGCTGCAGAGATAAGCAGAGCAACGCGCACGCTTTTAAAGAGCGGCGAACTGCTCAAGCCGACAATATCTTCTGCGTGTCCTGCTGTGTGCAGACTTATAGCTGTACGATTTCCAAATCTGATAAATCATGTTATTCCACTCAGATCGCCTATGGAACTTTCAGCAGAGGCTGCAAGAAAAGAAGCAGCGGAAAAGACAGGTCTTAAACCGCGGGAAATCGGTATATTTTTTATAAGTCCGTGCCCTGCAAAGGCAACGGCGGTTAAAGACGGCTTGACTGTATCTAAATCCGAGGTTGACGGGGTTATCTCGATTAAAGATGTATATATGCGTATGGCACAGCAGATTGGTAAAATAGATAAAATAAAACAGCCTGCAAAAACAGACAGAGCGGGTCTGCTTTGGGCAACGGGCGGCGGAGAAGCAGCTGCCTCCGGTGCGGAACGCAAAATTTCTGTTGACGGAATACATAATGTAATAAAGGTTTTGGAGGACATAGAGGACGATAAGCTTTGTGATATTGAATATGTAGAAGCACTTGCCTGTCCCGGCGGCTGTGTAGGCGGTCCGCTGACTGCTGAAAACAATTTTGTTGCAAGAGCAAGAATTGAAAGAATAAGCAAAAATTTACCTGAAAAAAACGTAGAAATTTCCGAAAGT